>JBAXND010000039.1 GCA_037133915.1 Bacteroidota bacterium | reverse complement strand
GTATTACATTTGTGTCAAATAGCGGCATCAAAAAAGTAGTTTATAGAGGTGCCCTGTTGTTATCCGGAAACGGAAATATTGATAACTCCAATAATTTATCATTAAACTCAGCTTGCATGAAAAATCGTTACGCTTCATTCAGAACTAATTTCAGAAGTATCTCAAGCACGATACGTGTAATTACTTTGTTAATTGCTCTTGTTGCGGGTCTGTCCAGGATTTCCTATTCACAGATTACGGTCCCCTTCTCTTATACAGGTTCAATAGTGAATTGGACAGTACCGACGGGGGTAGGAACCATTACAATTACAGCGAGAGGTGCTCAGGGTGGATCAAATGGCGGAACAGGCGGGCTTGGTGCAATTATTACAGGAACCTTCACGGTAAGTGCGGGTCAGGTATTATCATTACTTGTGGGTCAGCAGCCTCCAAACAACTATAGTTTTGCAGGTGGAGGTGGTGGTACATTTGTAGCGTTGGGCTCATCTTATGCATCAGCTTCACCTCTTGTTGTTGCGGGTGGTGGTGGAGGCTCTTCTTCAGGAAATGGAGGTGATGCATCCACCGGCAATAACGGCAATGGTCCCGCACCGGGTACTTCTGGCAACGGAGCACCTTCAACATCCTGTGGCGGAGGTGGCGGAGGATTTTATTCTTCGGGTGGTAACGATGTTTTAACCTCTCCTTCATTTATTTCTTACGGCGGCGCCGGATTCAGACAGGGCGGGGCCGGTGGAAGTGGCGGAACGTATTACTCTACCGGTGGTTTCGGTGGTGGCGCCGCATGTAATTATTACGGTTCATGCAATATGCGTGGTGGAGCAGGTGGCGGATATAGTGGAGGAAGCGGGCTTAACAGCGGAGGTAGTCAGTATGTAGGTTATGGTGGCGGTTCTTATAACGGCGGATCAAACCAATCGAACACTGTTGGGAATACCGGCAACGGCTCGGTAAGCATTACCTACACGGTAGCCTGCCAGTCATGCCCAACCTATGATTTTGGAATTTTTACACCAACTATTATTCCGGCAACCCATGCCAGTAGCACTACTGAAGCTGCCGGATGTAAGATATATGCTTTTAATGTAATCGCAGGTTTTGAATATTATTGGTCGGTATGCAGCAACGGTGGCACTTATTCGGGTGATTCGAGAATGATACTTTATGATAACGCGTGCACAGCCCTCGTGAATGTGGATGATGCTTGTGGTACTGGTCCCCAGATAAACTGGACTGCAACCTACACAGGAACCGTTTACATTCGTATGGCGCATTACTCCAATGGAGGAACGGCGTCCTGGACTATGGCATACTGGAAAACCATACCGCCGGGCGAAAACTGTACAAATGCACAGAACCTTGCTTCACTCAGCAATCCCTTCAGCGGTTCTACGCTTGGTTACGCAGATGATGTGAGTACATGCCGCTCAGGATATCCCGATAGGGTATTTTATATTGACGTGCCAAATTATTACAGGCTGGAGATATGGGAGCCTTCGAATGACTATAATGAATATGAATATGTGGGTTATGGAAGCAGTTGTCCTGGAACTCAAATACAATGCTGGGATAATGATGCTCTTGCGCATACAGTTTGGATTAATACAACTGGTTCTACCCAAAGAGTATGGTACATTCAGGATGCATGCTGTGGCGTTGGATACGGGAATTTTACATTACAATATACGCTGGCAATAGCATGCCCCACATTAGGTTCTGTTTCTAATTCCGGTCCTATAAATTTCTGCAACGCAGGTGGCGATTTTGGCGGTGTATCAGTATCAGGACAGGTTGGAACAGTCGTATGGGACTGGGGTAGCAATAATGGCGTATGGAACAATAACTGGGTTACCAGCAACTCTTCCGGAACATGCTGCTTTCCTAAGAAAACATCCAATAGTGATGGAAATGCCGATCGCATCAGGTACAGAGTGAGCACCGGCGGTTGCACGGATGTTACTTCATCTACGATTATGCTTCCTAACGGATACAATGAAGCACCAACAAGTTTGGCGTCATCGACAAATTCGTACTGCAGTTTTGCAAACCCCGGTACAATAACACTTACTGCTACTTTTCCTTCATCAATAAATAAAAACGGAACCGTAAATTTTTACAGCGGTTCATGTGGTGGTACATTGGTTGGCTCTGTTACAGCCGCCGATAACACCGCAACAGCCGCTGTTACTATTACAGCTCCTGCCAGCACAACCGTTTATTATGTCCGTTACGAGCCGGGTTCAGGAACCGGCTGCAGCAACACTGCATGCGCAACTACTACTGTAACTGTTCCGGTTATAAGTAATGATGCCTGTGCAAATGCCATCGATATTGGCTCATCGTTGCCATATACCAGCCCGGTTATCAGCACCACATGTGCAACAGATGATGTTGTGTGGTCTTCCTGCGACGGACCCTATAAAAATATATGGTGGAAGGTAACCTGCCCGCCATGTATTACAACGCTTACAGCAATTACATGTACCGGCGGAACCAATTTTGATGACGAGATTGCCATTTTTACCGGAAGTTGCGGAAATATGACACCGGTTACCTGTAATGATGATAATGGAGCAGGTTGCTCCAGTAATTATGCAGGAGCAAGCTGGTCGTCTATACCGGGAACAGTTTATTATATCACAGCCGGAAGCTATTACAGCGGAGGGCCAACAGGTAACCTTCAACTGAATGTTACGGGCACAGCAGATGCTTCAGCACCGGTGCTTGGAACACCTTCTGTGAACAACAGTACGTGGATTTGTGATAATAAACACATTTATGCAATTACTGTTTCGGCAACTGATCCTAGCGGTTTTGGCGGCACATGGGGTATACTTGCACTTATAAATTATCAAGGGACAAGTGCCGGAGCATACGGCGGATATTTTGGATGGCATCCCAGCAGCTATGTTCATGGTACAGCAGAGGCAAACCATGATATGGAAGCTGTTGGCGGAGGTTATGCTTCTCAGGAAAGTGCAACGTATGGTCCGAATGCAAGTACACTGGTAGGTTGTACCACTTCACTTGTTGGTACTACACGTACCGTCACTTTTTATGTAAGACCAAGCACGAGTTTTCCGATACTTTCAACCAACGCTATTTCTGTGTATGCTGTTGACCCTTGCGGAAACACTGCCAACTGGACGAATACCCAATTGAATTTTATTTCCGTACCCAGTCAGACCATTTCTATGCCACCCAATATTAATGTCTGCGGCTCACAGGTAGTAAACTATTCTTTGCCAACAGCAAATGGTGGAACGGCTGTTGCATTGAGTTCAGGATATGCTAGCGGTTCTGTTTTTCCTACCGGGACTACAACTGTTACCTGGAATACACTGTATCCTAACGGAGCAGGTGGAACATTTAACTATGCACCCGGTGCCAGCAACCAAACCATTGCTCTTGCTGCCTGTGAATCGGTATATGGAGCCGGAAACTGCAATACGGGGTCTTGCGGAAATTTCACCTATTATAAATCATCTGCAAGCACAAGCTGCGATTGCAGCAAGCCAGTCGGTCAGTATGAATTTATCTATGCAAATGCCGGATATACTACCGTGGGCGCTGATTATGGAGGGCATACTACAGATGTGACAAGCAACAGTTTATTCACCCGTGTGAAAACTGCGGGAAGCTGCAACGCTAATTCCTGGACTCTTACCGAACCGAATCTGGGAGGTGGGGGTGCATCCGGAAGTTTTAACGTTATTGTTGGCTCAATACCATCGTCCCCTGCAGCAACTGCTAATCCTTCTGCCATATGTCCGGGTAGTGCGTCAAATCTGATTGCTACATCAGCCGGCAATACGATAAGCTGGTACAATGCTCCAACAGGAGGTACATTTCTGGGTTCAAGCAATAGTGGCGCGGCCTATACTGTGAGCCCTTCGGTTACAACACAGTATTATGCAGAAGCGATTACATCACCAACAGGAAATATTCTTGCCGGACCCACACATACCAACAATAGTACGGGTGGTTATACCTTAGGCTATTCATTTACTCCGAACGTAAATATTATTGTAACCGGATTACGCCGGTACTTCGGAACAAAAATTTCAATTTGGAATGATGCCGGAACTCTGATATTTAGCCAGGCAGTCAGCGGAACTGATGGTACATGGACGCAGACAACTCTTGCCACTCCCGTTACCCTTCTGGCCGGTGTTACCTACAGAATAGGTGCCTATACAGGTGGGTCAAATTATTACTGGAAGTATGGCGGAAGCAGCACTTTTGCAAACGGAACAATCAATGCAAGTTATGAAATTGGAGGTGATGCTTTCCCGACCTCAACAGATGGTGTTTCATGGTGGTTTGTTGATCTTGCTTACAGTGGATGTGCGTCAAGTCGAACTGCAGTTACAGTAACAGTTACGCCGGCACCGTCTGCACCTTCGCCGGTTACTGCAACTACCGCTACAATTTGCACCGGTGGTACTTCTCAGCTTAACGGAGTTTCAGCAGGAAACAGCATAAATTGGTGGAGTGCGTCAAGCGGAGGAAGCCTCTACGGTTTAAGTTTAAGTGGTGCAAATTATCCGGTTACCCCGTCCGGCACAACAACTTATTACGCTGAAAGTACAACGAATTCAGTTCAGGTTGTTTCTTCTCTGGGAACTTCAGGGTCCAACTCAATCGAATGTGTTGCTTATACCGGAGACGACCGTGGAGGCATTGTAATAACTCAAAATTATGTTTTCCTTACCGGCGATGTGAGCACTGCCCGCTTCAATCATGACTTGTCCGGTCCTGTTGCACTCACAGCCTGTTGTGCCAGAGACCATATTTTTAGTGACCTGGCGGGAGCAGGGAAGGTTTACTCACTTGCAAACTCAGCCGGAATACCAACAAGCGGTCCGATTGTTGTCGACAGAATTCAGGAGCTTGATGCAAGCATGAACCCCACAGGTTCAGCAATCATGCTTAGTTCAACAATAACCGAAACAAACCCAACCGGCATATACTCAGGAAACGGTTTTGTAATTGTTCATACTTCTTCTGCAATATATAGAATTGCCCTTCCAAGCGGAACAGTGACTACTATGACCTATTTTTCACAGCCTTCGCATACCGGAACAGAAAGCGTCACCTATTATCCCTGGTGGGGTTGGGCAGAATACAATGGTACTGATTATTCGGTTGTTTATGTTCAGAATTCCACTACCATTTCAAGGATGAACCTTACTACAGGAGCTATCACAACAGCAGGTTCTTTCAGCAATCTTTCAGACATGGCAAGTATAATTTACTCGCCATGGGATAGCCGTTGGTATTTCCATCATGAAGGTACTTCGCAATTCAGATCTGGAGATGAAACTGTCGGTTATGCTGATGCCTCAATTAATACAACCACAGCTGGAGGTTGCGCAAGTTCGTCAAGAACTTCCGTGAGTGTTACTATAACAACTGATCCGGTTGTAACGATTACCGGAACAACAACTATTTGTGAAGGCGGTACAGCCACCTATACAGTATCTAATGTTACCGGTGGCACAGGTACTCCAACCTACCAATGGTATTTTAAATCTCCGGGAGGATCTTTCAGTCCGCTTACAAATGGTTCAGGTGCAGCACCGTGTTTTTCAAACGTTAGCGGTGCACAGACCAGCAGCCTCTCACTGCCGCTTTACAGTTTTGCAAGTGCGTGCTCCGGTTATCAGGTGTATTGCCTTGTTACGTATTCAGGCAGTGGTTGCGATGCTGCAAATTCCAATACAATCACAACAACAGTGAACCCGACTACAATACCGGCTGTATCTATTGGCTCTGCTCCATCGGGAGCAATTTGTGCGGGTACATCTGTTACATTTACAGCTTCACCAACTAATGGTGGCTCTTCCCCGACTTATCAGTGGAAACTTAACGGTACGAATACTGTAACCGGGACCTCATATGCCAGTAGTTCCCTTGCGAACAATGATGTGGTCAGCTGTGTGATGTTATCAAATGCCGGCTGTACAAGTCCTGTAACCGCGACTTCATCAGTAACGATGACGGTGAATCCGATTCTGTTACCGACCGTCTCAATAGCCGCATCACCTGTGGGTGCTATTTGCCCGGGAACCAATGTGACTTTTACACCAACTCCGGGTAATGGCGGAACTCCGGCATATACCTGGTATAAAAATGGAACAAGTGTAGGCACAAGCTCAACATGGGCAAGCAGTGCGTTGGTGAACAGTGACGTTATAAAATGTGTGCTTGTATCGAATGCAACCTGTGCAAGTCCCGTGACGGCGACATCCAACCTGATTACCATGACGGTCAATCCCAATGTTACGCCTTCAATGAGTATTGGTGCTAACCCCTCAGGAGCAATTTGTGCCGGGACATCCGTTACATTTACAGCATCACCAACGAATGGTGGCGGTGCTCCCGCATACCAGTGGAAACTGAATGGCGTTAATACAAATACAGGAACAACCTATTCAAGTAGTGCCCTTGCAAATAATGACGTTGTCAGTTGTGTGCTCGTGTCCAACGCAACCTGCGCACTCCCGGTAACGGCGACTTCCTCTGTAACAATGACCGTGAACCCGCTTCTTACACCCGTTGTTTCAATAGGTTCATCACCTTCGGGAGCAATATGTGCAGGCACTTCTGTATCTTTTACTGCGTCGCCGACAAATGGTGGTAGTACGCCTTCTTATCAGTGGAAACTTAACGGTACAAATACTGTGACCGGTTCCACATATTCAAGCAGCGGACTTGCAAATAATGATGTGGTTAGTTGTATAATGGTATCCAATGCCACGTGTCCAAGCCCATCTACTGCAACATCGTCGCTTACAATGACGGTGAATCCTGTCTTGTTACCTACTGTTTCAATAGCTGCTTTACCTTCGGGTGCGATATGCCCGGGAACCAATGTGACCTTTACACCCACACCTACCAATGGTGGCACACCGGCATATACCTGGTATAAAAATGGAACAAGTGTCGGCACAAGCTCAACATGGGCAAGCAGTGCGTTGGTGAACAGTGACGTGATAAAATGTGTACTTGTGTCGAACGCAACCTGTGCAAGTCCCGTGACGGCAACATCCAACCAGATTACAATGACAGTCAATCCCAATGTTACGCCTTCTGTGAGTATCGGCGCTAACCCCTCAGGAGCAGTTTGTGCAGGAACATCGGTTACATTTACAGCCTCGCCGACCAATGGCGGCGGAGCCCCTGCATATCAATGGAAACTGAATGGCGTTAATACAAATACAGGAACAACGTATTCAAGCAGTAGCCTTGCAAATAATGATGTGGTAAGTTGTATATTAGTATCAAATGCAACCTGCGCACTGCCTGTAACTGCTACATCTTCTGTAACGATGACCGTGAACCCCGTGCTGTTGCCTGCCGTATCCATACTGGCATCACCATCGGGGAGTATATGCCCGGGCACTAACGTAACCTTTACTCCAACGCCTGTCAACGGCGGAACACCGGTTTATCAGTGGTATAAAAATGGTGGAAGTGTCGGTACGGGGAACAGTTGGTCAAGCAGCGGATTAGTGAATAATGATGCAATTAGCTGCGTAATGATATCAAATGCAACATGTGCAAGTCCGGTTACTGCAACTTCCAACACCATCAATACAACGGTAATTCCTAATGTCACACCTTCTGTGGTTATTAGCCCGGATGTAAATCCGGTTTGCCCGGGAACAACAGTTAACTTTACAGCATCACCTGCAAATGGAGGAAGCACTCCTGTTTATCAGTGGCAGGTAAACGGAAGCAATACGGGTAACAATGCTGCAACATTCTCATTTATCCCGGTAAACGGAGATGTTGTTCAATGTATCATGGGATCCAATGCAAATTGTGCAAGCCCTGTTTCAGCAACTTCAGCAAGTATTACGATGGTTGTTAAAACACTTTCTGTTTCTCCTTCCGGGGCAACCGCCACTCAAAATGTTATTTGTGCGGGCAGCTCCACGCAGCTTGACCTAACAGGTGGCTCACTTGGGACGGGTGCTGACTGGCAGTGGTATTCGGGAAGTTGCGGAGGTGCATCGGTTGGAAGCGGCGCCAGCCTTTCACTGATTCCTGCCGGTACAACAACCTATTATGTGCGTGCAGAAGGAGATTGCAATAACAGTTTATGCGCTTCAGTTGTTGTTACAGTCAAAACACTTTCAGTTGCACCGACCTCGGTTACAGCCTTACCATCGAGTATTTGTGCCGGTGCTTCAACAACAGTGTCTATTAACGGCGGAACACTTGGAACGGGAGCCTCGTGGCAGTGGTACACGGGCAGTTGCGGTGGTATTACAGCGGGCAACGGTCTGAGTCTTGTTATTACACCGGCAGTTACAACAACCTATTATGCACGCGCTGAAGGCGATTGCAATAACACATTGTGCGGTTCGGTAGTTGTTTCGGTAAGTGCCTGCATGGTTAACTGGACCGGTAATGCCGACTCAAACTGGAACAATGCCGCCAACTGGTCAAACGGAATGATACCCGGTCCTTATGTCGATGTGACGATTCCTTCAGGAAGGCCACATCAGCCTGAGATATTTGTTGCAGCTCAGTGTCAGAGTTTGAATATTGCCAACGGAGCAGTACTTACTATCCGCCCGCACTATTCTCTCACGGCACGAGGCGCTACCACTCTGAATGGTGCGCAATGTCTTGTTATCAAATCAACGGCTGCAGGTTCGGGCTCATTTATTGATAATGGTACGATAACAGGCACTGGTACGGCAAAAGTAGAGCGCTATCTTACCGGTACTTTCTGGCATTATATAGGAAGTCCTATTCAGAGCGCAACGGCAGCTGTCTACTCAGGTCAGTATCTCAAAAAATGGCTTGAACCCACGTACACCTGGCAAAATATAACAACCCTTTCTACACCTCTTGTAGCTGGTACCGGTTATGCGGTGAAATCGCTGAATTCAAATACGTATAATTATATCGGGAAACTGAACACAGGTCCGTATTCATTTGCTGTGACCAGAAATACCACACAGGTGAGTACTAAGAGGGGATGGAACCTGATGGGTAATCCGTATCCAAGTGCCATCAACTGGGATGCTCCGGTTGGCTGGACCAAGACCAATGTGTACAATTCCATTTATATCTACAATCAAACCTACGGAACCTACGCCACCTATGTGAACGGTTTCGGTACGAACGGCGCTGGACCCTATATTGCATCAGGTCAGGGATTCTTTATTGTGTGTTCTGCTTCACCGGGTGGCACGCTGGCATTTAACAATACCGTGCGCCTGCACAAAGACACAACCTTCTTCAAGACCTTGGTTCAGGCTGATTTAATCAGGCTTAACCTGGAAGATAACGGACAAAAGGATGATATCATTATCAGGATTACACCTGATGCAACCAATAATTTTGACAGCGACTTTGACGCATTCAAAATGGTGGTGCCAGGCGTAAGCCAGTTATGGTCGAACCCAATCGATGGCGAAGTTGTGGATTATGCAATTAACAGTCTTCCTGATATCGCCGGTAATCCTGATATTCCTGTGGCATTCATGCCGGCACACAACGGCAACTATATTATCAGAGCCAGCGATTATCAAAGTTTGGGTGCGCAAACCTCCATATATCTGGAAGACCTGAAAACCGGTGTCTTGAGCGATTTGCTTGATAATCCTGTCTACTCATTTACCGGGGTCGTGGGTGATGATGTGAACCGTTTCGTGCTGCACTTCGGATTCCCGGTTATAACCAGTGTTGAAAATGCCGGCGCCGGACCACGAGTGAGCGTTTATCCGAATCCCGTTAAGCAAAACCTTTCGGTGAATATTTCAGACATCAGCGAAAACGTTGTGTTACAAATAACGGATAATCTTGGCCGCGTGCTGTACAGCAAATCAGTTAATCCTGTAAAAGGACGGCTGCACTTGGATATTGATGTTTCGGAATATCCATCAGGCGTTTATCTGCTGAATATACGTGATTCGGAGATGAGCCGTGTAGCGAAGTTTGTAAAGAACTGATGAAATTTGTGAGTATAAAAAAGGCGGTCAATTCACGACCGCCTTTTTTATTGCCTTATAACAGCAAATGATTGTTTCAGGTTTTTATTGACCGAAAGGTAATACAGTCCGCTTCTCATTTTTTTAATGCGGATCTTTGATTTCTCTTCAGATAATTTGCCGCTCATCACTATTTTTCCTGCTGAATCCGTAATCATATAATCAGATGGCAAGAGATTTTTTGATACTTCAATAATGATAAAATCGTTTGCCGGATTCGGATACATTCTCATGCTGAGTTCGCTATTATTTTCCGATATTGACAGCATTGAGTAATTCAGATAAATACCCAGATACGGGCTCAAATCAAGGATGTGAACTTTTTGTTCGTTGGTAACAAAAGGCGGCTGCGTGAAGTATTCATTAGATAGATAGTATTTCAGACCATTTGCTGTTGCAATGCCTTCTGTCTGATAAAATGGGAGCGATACTGAAATTTTTCTTTTATTCCCGCTGAAAAAATTATAACCGCTAAAATCATACAACAGGTATATGAATGGCTGAAGCAGGCTGCTGTAGCCACATAATACGACAAGTCTTTTCGATTCAAGATAAGTTGCCCCTGTAATCAACCCACTGACATCATATCCTGTTTTTAATTGTGCGCTGTAAGTTCCCGGAATTTTCGGCAAAGCGTAAACACTTGTCTTCTGGCTTACCCATTGCTTGGTAAATAGAAAAATACTATCGTGCGTAACAATTAATGCCTCACAATCATAATCTGTATTATTGGCTCCGGCCGGTGTGAAATCAGTTTGATCGGCATATGAAAAATTAATAGTGTCAGCTATCGGAGAACCCATCAACACTGATGTTTTGGCTATTCTAAGAATTTTCAAATCGGTACGGTTTCCGTTTCCATTATTTCCAAAATCACCGATATAAATATAATTGCTGTCCTGCGCAATGTCTTCCCAGTCGTTATTCTGAACACCGCTTAACGGCAATGTCTGAACGATGACGGCAGTCGCCGTGTCCAGTGAGTAAAGATTCGTATCGCTGTTGTCATTGTGGGTCCACAGATAATTATTCCAAATGATAAGGCCTGATGTTTCACTCAGAATACTGTCCAGAATATTTGAAGAAACGGGTGTTACAGAAGCATTACTGTAAACACAGCTGCCATCATTGATTGTTGCAGCAGTATTGTAGTTACTTGCCATCGGGTCGGTACAGCCGCTTATTTGCGCGTACGAATGTTGCATGAAGAGGAGCAGTAAAAGCAATATGAATCCTTGTTTTTTCATTGTTGATTGATGAAAATGCGGGTTAATTTGATGGCGTTATTTCTCGTTTTGCCTTTAGCTGCATGAGTTGAGCATTGTTATAACTGTCAATAATGATGCATTCGAATGTCTTGTTTAATAGGGCCTTCAGGCTGTCATCGCACACAAGCACTTTGTCGTTGGTGCTGAAATTATCAGTATTGCAGATCTCGATTTTTTGCCCTTTTTCGGCTAATTTGTATTTATAAAAAAGTAATGAGCCATTGTAATCTTTATGATACACTTTGACTCCGTCTAGATTCATTTTTTCGTTGCCTCTTTTTAACAGATAGGCTTCATTGGCCTCTAACTTTTTTTGTCCGTTAGGAAGGGTATTGCCCTGTGAACGGTTGAAAATAGTGTAATAAGGGAATGCGAAAATTGCAACAATAAAAAGGATGCAGAATTTTTGCGAAAGTGGTTTTCCTGCAAAAGAAAAATTCTTCAACAGCAGGAATAATGGATAGGCAGCCATTACCGACAGTAATGGAAACAGCGGCATATCATACCATTCCAATTTTGTAACAGATGCTGAAATGATGATGAGATAAACGATACTCAGAATCGACAGGCTGATTAAAAGTTTTTTTTCTGTTTTGCTGGAGGTGAAAAATGATAATACAACTCCGGCAATCAACAGTATAAACCATGCGGCAAATCGATATGCGAACAGGTTGTCGAGGTAGAACAGGGTAGCTTCGCGATGGTTTTCCACAACATGCAAAACTCTCCCCGCATCTTTGAAAAAAACCTCATTCAGGTAGCCGGGCGCTGCCATTTCACGCGCATATGCCATTCCTGCGCTTATAAAAATAAATATTAATATTCCTGAAAAGAAAGCGATATTGAGCGTAAAGAGTTTCAGTTTTTTTTGCATCAAAAGTATTACAGGATATGCCGGGCAAAACAACAATGCCGCATACATTTTTGTTGCAAACGCGAGGGTGATAAAAATGAAAAACAATAGTACATCCGTTCTTTTTTCATCCAACAGGAATTTTAGAAAATAAAGATTTGCGATGAGCAGAAAGAACGTCAGCAGCGAATCTGCATCGGCCGTTCGTGCCGTATGAAACGTAATGAAGCCTTGTGACGTGAGCAGTACCAGCGCGCTGATCCATGCCAACATCTTGTCATATCTTCTGGCGATAAACAGAAATAGAATCAGTATGCTGAATGCTGCGGCAAGCGCCGAGGGCAGCCGCAAAGCCATTTCATTATATCCAAATATTTTTACTGAAATGATTTGAAACCAGCTGGTGAGCGGCGGTTTGGTATTGCATATATCGGGTGCTCCGTTGAAATGAGGCGAAAAGTAATGACCGTTGTGCATCATTTCATAAGTATTCACCGCAAACATAGACTCGTCCCACCAACGCATCTGGAAGCTTCCGAGTTTTAAAAATACGACGAAAAAAATGAGCGCAGATAAGCACAGCGCGTGAAGATATGTGTAATCTTTTTTCCTGTCCATACAGGATAAAAATAGCATTAATTTTTAATTCGGCAATGATTCAGTGCCCAAACGCGTGACTTACGACTTACGACTCATGACTCACGACTTTTAATTCTTCACAATCTTTCCCGAAGCGCTGAAACTCCTTCCTTCAATTTTTATGTAATACGTTCCGCAGCTGTATGCCGAAAGGTCGAGCTGCTGCTGCACTCTACATTCACTTGCTGGAACAAATATTTCGGTGAGCCTTCGGTAACGGGCATCGTAAAGGTAAATCACGATGTCTTGAGCTTCGGCAGGTTTTAACTCAATACTTACGCTGCCTTTGGTCGGATTGGGAAATATAAGTGTTGATGCCTCGTTTGAGTTTATTGTTACGTTGCCGGCATCTTCCGTAATATCCGGAATGACGGTAATTTCGGGAAGGGGACCACTTATGGTTACGGTATCTTTTACTTCCGGAGTCTCCGGCTCAACCGGAATGGCAGGCGTTTCTTCATCCATCAGTATGGTAATTATTTTGGAATACTCATAGTAACGATGCCAGTGCCCTTGCTTTTCACCTGAGTCGGTGAACTCGTCACTTTTTGGCAAAACCTTCACCGATGCAGGTTTAAACGCGCCTCCGTTCGCTTCACCATCAATATCTTTTGCAGTTATTTCAAGCTCGGAAAGCCCGTTGAATGCGTATGAAAATATCTGAAATGTACCATCGCTTGATGAATCCGGATTGAAACCGTTATAATAGCGTCCGTCATTACTGTTAATACTCAGTTTGATTCCCGGAATTCGTTCGCCGGTTTTTGCGGAAAGCACTTCTCCTTTTAAAATAAATTCTGTTTCCACAACTCCGTATTGCGCCATCAGTGTGGTTGAAAATCCGAAAAGTAGTACAACAACCGATGAAAAGGTTTTCATGATGCGCCATTTCAGGGTCCTGCGGTTCTTCATTTCTTTTTCCATGAGTATTTAAATTTGATGATTCTTAAAGTAAATACGTTCTGTGTGCAAAATGTACCCGATGATATCCGGATTCATGATGCTTGGATGCAAAAAGAAACGAAAGGTTTAATGCGCTGCGAAAATTTATTCTTTCACCACCATTTTTGTTGCTAAAGCAGTGGCCGTTTTTAACTGTAAAAAGTACACACCTTTTGAAAGGCTGCTGAGGTCAATGCTTTCAAGAATAGCATCCGTAGTTTTATCGACGGTTTTTTGAATCACCAGACTACCATCGGCTGCAAGTATATTTATTGTAAGCTTTCCGTAATCTTTCGAATAGAAACTTATGTTAACGTTTGTTAACGCAGGATTTGGATAAACATCACAATATACGTTAACGTTCGTTAATGATATCCCGGATACAACATCCGCCCAGATAGAATCGGCCCATTCCGGATGATCAATAAAAGGGTTGCGGTTATTCTGAATTCCATAAATAGCATTGTTTCGGTCCGTTTCTTTGGTGCTCACAGGGTCGTTGTGGCTCCATTTTAAATATTGTGCAATCGCCCAGGGTTTCATCTGCGAACCGGTGTTCATCCCGTTTGATGTCCATCCTGCATCTTCAGTATAATAGCGAACCGCGATATAAAAATAGCTTCTCGCAAAATCACCTTTATATTCATCGATTGGTTCAAATGCAGTAAAAGGATAAAGATGCCCGAGAGAATCATTGAATGTGCAGTTGCCAACTTTACTGCCGTTCAGCGATGTCCATGTTGCCACTGCCACTTCACCCATTGGATAATTACTTCGTTCACCATTCACTTTTCCGTCGGTAGGATAGAGGTGAAACATATCAGAATAAATGGATCCGGTACTTCCGAAAAGGCTTTGCGGAAAGGAATGCTCGCGGTTAAAACAATCGCCTTCGTTCACATAACTTCCGCATTCGTCTGACGAAACGTAATGATAAATATACGGAGGCGTTCCGCCCGGAACATCAGAATACATATCCCATACAACATTGCTTCCCTTAGTATCTGTAATCTTGAACTGAGTGTAGAGGTTGCTGTAGCTGATTACCGTGTGGTTCTTGATGATGTTGTGAAGCGCTGCCTGCAGCGGCACTCCGGTCAATCCTGCCGCAGAATTGTAGTAGCCCGCGGGTATTTGTGCAAGAAGCACTGCGTGAATGGCTATAAAAACAGCACTGGCGAAGAATGTTCTGAATAATTGTTTCATCCGGGTAGATTTCTATTGTAAAATTACGGAATAATTGGCTTCCCGCTTCTTTTAATACTGTAAGAGTTTGTTAATTATGATAAAATGCATCGAAAGTCTGCCATATCCGAAGAACTTTTCTTCAGTTTTAATGCTGATGCCCTGAATACAGCTTTTCGGACCTGCCGATTTTTTTTCCTATTTTTGTTTCACCGTTACCGGGATATTGAATGATTATCCCGCGTGAAATTTTAATATTTAGAAAACTTAGCAATCGCAGTTATGGGATCAGGAGCAGACGATCGTATCATCAGCAGAGCCTCGAAATGGCTCGAAGGTAATTTCGACGAAGAAACAAAAAAGCTGGTGAAAGATATGATGGAGAATGACCTGCAGGGTCTTACCGAAGCGTTTCACACCGACCTTGAGTTTGGTACCGGCGGGTTGCGAGGTATCATGGGTGCCGGCACCAACCGTATGAACAAATATACGGTGGGCATGGCAACGCAGGGACTGGCTAATTATATCAAAGCTGCTGTTGCCGGAGCACCTGCCGGCATTGCCATTGCATACGACTCTCGCAACAACAGCCGCTTTTTCGCGCAGGTTACGGCCGATGTAATGTCGGCCAACGATATCAAAGTATTTTTATTTAGTGAACTAAGACCAACACCCGAGCTTTCATTCGCGATACGCCATCTGGGTTGCGTGAGCGGTATCGTTATCACCGCTTCACATAACCCCAAAGAATACAATGGTTACAAAGTTTACTGGAGCGATGGCGGTCAGCTGGTGAGTCCGCAGGATAAAAATGTAATTGCAGAAGTACGAAAGATTAGCAGCATAAACGAAGTTTGTTTTGAGGCTAAACCGGAACTTATCGAAATGATTGACGCCGATGTGGATGAGGCATATCTTAAAAATGTGATGTCGCTTTCGCTGAATCCTCAACTTATACAAAAGCATCATGAACTAAAAATTGTTTATACACCCATACATGGCTCAGGTATTACATTAGTGCCGCAGGCATTGAAGTGCATGGGATTTGATGATGTTCATGTGCTCCAAGCGCAGGCTGTGCCCGACGGGAATTTCCCGACAGTGAAATCGCCCAATCCTGAGGAACCTTCGGCACTGGCACTTGCTATTCAGAAAGCAAATGAAACGGGCGCATCTCTTGTGCTCGCTACCGATCCCGACGCCGACCGCGTAGGCGTCGCCGTGAAAAATAATAAGGGCGAATTTATTTTGCTCAATGGAAATCAAACCGCATCCATTCTTACAGCCTACCTGCTTG
The DNA here is from genome assembly GCA_037133915.1 of Bacteroidota bacterium. Lineage (NCBI taxonomy): Bacteria > Pseudomonadati > Bacteroidota > Bacteroidota bacterium. Next base: position 23,989 of record JBAXND010000039.1, on the reverse strand, counting down.
GACAATGGAAAGAAAAAGGTTTGCTCAGAGGAAAAGAGTTTATTGTGAAGACTATTGTCACTTCCGAACTTTTAAAAGACATTGCAACGCATTATAACGTTGAAAGTTTTGATGTTCTGACCGGTTTCAAATACATTGCGGAGATTATTCAAAAGCTCGAAGGCGAAAAAGTATTTATTGGCGGTGGTGAAGAGAGCTATGGCTTTCTGGTGGGCGATTTTGTGCGCGATAAAGATGCCGTTATTGCCTGTTGTATGATTGCTGAAGCTGCCGCTTATGCCCTTGAAAAGGGACTTTCGCTGTTCGACATGCTGCAGCAGATTTATGTTGACTTCGGTTTTTATTATGAAGGATTGCTTTCGCTGACCAAAAAAGGAATCAGCGGTACCGAAGAAATTGCGAAGATGATGGCCGGTTACCGCACACAGCCTCCGCATGAAATAAACAACAGGGCAGTGGTTCGGATTATGGACTATAAGTTGCAAAAAGAAACCGATGTAAAAACAGGACTTCAGAAAGATATTAAACTGCCTGTGTCGGATGTGTTACAGTTTTTCCTGGACGACGGAAGTAAGATTACGGTGAGACCATCGGGTACGGAACCGAAAATAAAATTCTACTTCGGGATAAAAGGCGTCCTTGAAAATGCCTCCCAATTCGAAGAAACCGAAACATTGCTGAAACAGAAAATCAGCGACCTGATTGTTGCCATGAAATTGCAATAGAAGCCTGCATATTCGCCGGTCAAAATCTACTCAGGCAATTACCGGCCAGACCAAAAAAAGCAACTGCATTTTCGCAGTTGCTTTTCTTTTATCTTTTATCTTATGTCTTATGTCTTACATCTTACGTCTGAATTCTAAACTCTATTTTATCATAATCTTACGGAATGCCGTATTGTTGCCGTCCAGTAATTTCATAATATACATGCCGCTTCCAAGAGTTGCGACATTCAATTCATGCACCTGTTTGCTTGTGGATACAGGGAGTTGCTCAGACATTACAAGCTGACCGGCAGCATTCAGCAACGATAGCCAAATTGCATTTTCGGATGCCGGAACTTCAATGTAAACCATGCCTGAAGCCGGGTTCGGATAAATAATAAGATCGGTGTTTGGTTCAGAATTTTCAATGCCGCTGCATACCGTAAAGTTAACAACAATGGTGTCGCGACCAATACAATTATTATTGCTTACAACAACAATTATAGATTCGCTGCCAAGACCGATACCGTTGGAGTCAACAACCTGTGTCATGCTGCTCCCGGAACCATACGACCAGTTATAGGAACTGTAAGGGCCGCCTGCATTGAGCGTAATAGAGGCGCCGGCGCACAGCGTGGTATCGTGTCCAAGGTGAACTGCCGGATAGGGATTTACGGTAATGTTGATTGCATCATTTTTCGAACACCCGTTTGAGTTGGTGACTGTACAGCTGTATGGTCCGGTATTTCCTGCCCACAAGTATTGATTTGTTGAAGTTCCGCCTGTCCAGCTGTAGTTCGAAAAACCACTGCCCGCATTCAGGGTGATACCGCCGCAAACCGTGGTGTCGTTTCCAAGGAAGATGCTTGGCTTCGGGTATTCCGGAATGGTAAGAGGCGCTGAGGTGGCGGTGCATCCAAGTGCATTGGTAACGGTAACGGTAAAGGTGCCTCCGCTTGTGATATTAATACTCGGCGTTGCTTGTGAGCCGAGCGACCAGTTATAGCTTGTACCGGTAGTTGCAGTAAGTGTTACAGCATCGCCCGTGCACAAAAATGCGTTACTGGGTGTAATGGTCGGTTTGAATGTACCGCAGATAAAGATCGGTCTGATTACAAACGCCACATTAAAGCCGAGTTGACTCAACGTATCCCATGGGTCTGTTCCTATTTTTGCATAAACAGTATACGGAGTAAGGTTATTGTTGGTGTAGCCGACAGCGAGATTGTGCGTTGTTGAAATTTGCTTTATACCGATAAAATATGTGCCGGGTGTGAGCTGTATCGGACCACCGCTGAGGGGCAGATCTACCCATTGAGCCGCATTATTTGAAAAGGTGAAAACAGCGGATGATGCAATCTGTGTTACCGGCAATTCATTGGTAGTGTTATAAACAACAATCTGGGTCTGGTCGCCGGCATAGGAAGTGTCAACATAAACCTTCACATGTTTGAGTCTGTCGGTAGTGAGTACGTCATAATTCTGCCCCAAAATCAGGGTGGATGTATTAGATCCGAGAGACCCACCGAGCTTTCCCGTAAAAACGGCGTCATCTCTTGCATAGAGTGAATCGTTAATTATAAAACCTTGCGCAACGGTATCGTTTGTATGGTCCGCATCAGTCTGTGTCATGGAAATAATATATTCAGGAAGGTAAAAACCGTTTCCTGCGGGTGGTGTAAAACTTACAGCCGAAAGTGTTCCGGTAGCATTGGCAGCCAGCGATGCAATAGTGTTGCTTGGCGGATTGGAAAGCACTGCCAGTGTGTTCCCGTCATACACTTTCGCACTCATCGTAACGTTGGTAATCGTTGATCCACCGGCGTTTTTTGCCGTAATGCTTAATGGAAGCGCTGCATTATTATACTGCATTCTCGGAACTACGGTATATTCGTTTGCATTCACTCTGGCTGCAATAGCTGCGTCATAAGTGGGCCTGGTGTAAACTACGATGTCATCTATAAACCACCAAAAGTCCCAAGCACCCGTCCAGTGAAAACGAATCTTTACATTAGACTGATTGGCAGCCACCGCCGACAGGTCAACATCCACATAATGTGGGTTGGCTGTGGACTGGTTTTGTGTAAGCCCCGTTTCGGCAGCATATACAGATGTAAAGGTTGAGAAATTATTATTGCTCACTTCAAGGTGCCCGGTTGATGACGCATATTGAGCAAAGCGCTCATTAAAATGAACCCAGACTGATGTTTGCCCGGTACAGTTGATGCTGGGCGATACAAGCAGGCAATTCTCATTTACGCCGGTTGAGCCAAGACTGTCGCTGTTTACACATGCATAACCGTTTGCTCCCGATGTTCCCTGAAAACTAAACCATTTTAATTTTGTATCACGTATCCAGTCCATTGTTCCGGTGGAATGTGACCTTGTCCAGCCGGTTGGCGGAAATGTTGTACTGCTGAAATCCTGCGAAAGCAGTGTTGTATAATTCTTGGCAGTACCGTTGTTGCCATTCCCGGATAAAAAGTCATGACCAGGAATTGTTTTTTCACTGCTGAATTGCACCAGGGCCGATACGGTGTTCAAATTTTGAACTTTTTGTGCATTGGCATTGAATTGCACGCTTATCAATGCAATACAGCATAAAATGAGTAAACGAACGGAGAATATTTTTTTCATGAAATTAATATTTAGTTAAAGCAAAGTTATCAAAAAACGAACATGATGGCAGTGAATCTCTGTATTTTTAACGCACTAAGTATTAAAAACTCAATACTATTGTATAAATTTGCCCTATAAATCAAAAAGTATGAGTGGTTTTAAGTTATGCCCCAATGGGCATTATTTTCATGAAAATCTGGACGAATGTCCTTATTGTCCCAAACAATCACAAAATAAACCTGTTATGGATTTAGATAAAACGAAGATTGAAGGCAGTAATAATACTGCTGACGACAAAACACAGATTTTTGGTTCCGGTGGCGGCAACCTGAATAAAACTCAAATTTTTCATGGTGAACCGGGTTCAGATGATGCTCCCGATTTTCAGGGAATAAAAAATAATGCAGGTCGCAAACTAGTGGGCTGGCTGGTTTCTTTTACAATTGATGCCAACGGTGTTGATTATAAATTGTACGAAGGCCGTAACATCATTGGGTCAGATCCTGCATGCGATGCAGTTGTTCCCGCTGACGGTTCCGTTTCCGGAAAGCACCTGACGATTTTATACCGTATGGGCGTTTTTAAATTCAAAGACGAGCTTTCAACCAATGGTACCTTCATCAATGATGAATTTAAAGAAGAAGGAAATCTGAACGATGGTGATACCATTAAAATTGGCAATACGGTTCTTAAATTCAGAACTGTTGCTTAGTCAGGTTAAATTACGATTTTATTTTTTGCATAATAAATAATCAGCAACATGAAAAAAATTCGTTCAGTATTTTTAATGATGTTTGTTTTCTGTGCCATGCCTTTGTTTGCGCAGAAATTCAGTATCACATCTATTGACCCTTCGGGCTATCCGCAGATAAGCGTCGGCGTTACTGTGCTTGAAAAAGCTGAAGCTACACAGCCCGATTTTAAAGTGTATGAAGAAGCAAAAAGTGTGAACTTCACATTTTTGAAAAACAGCGCCGGAAGTCCTGCTGCCGGCGGAAAAGCAATTTGCTTTCTTATTGAAGCTTCGGGTCATACCTACGGTGCACCTGTTGATAATTTCCGCAAAGCGGTTATCAGTGCGCTTTCTGCCATGGGCGCAGATGATAAAGTTGATGTTTGCTATTTCGGGAAAGCCAATTCAGATGGTAAATCACTGAATGTGCTGAGCGCCGAATTTACTTCCGATAAAGACATCCTTAAAAATGAAATCAATAGTAAAATTATTGCTGCCCGCGATACAAACCGCGTAGCCGATGTTTTTAAAAGCATTTATGAATGTCTTGATTTCATCAACAGTAAAAAGGATTTACCTTCAAGTAAAATTCTGATTGTCCTTTCAGCAGCCATTAATAACAGTAAATCGCCCATAAAAAGCGACGACTGCATTGACAAAGCAACAAAATTCAATATCCCGGTTTACACGATTACCTATAAAACAAGCAACCGATATGCCGCCGATAATTTTGTACGCATAAGCGATAAAACTAATGCAAAAAGTGTTTCCGCAAAATCTGTGGGCGATCTCACTTCCGGCATTACCGACTTCATGACTGACGCCGACAAAAATGCTGTTACACCCGATAATTCGTATACGCTTACATTTATGTCCACACAATCGGCAGACAGCAACCGCTTTGAAATTGAATATAAAGGCGAAAAGCAAAACGCCGCCTATGCAATTCCAGAAGGAAAAGCATCCTTCTGGAAAAAATACATCATTATAATAATTGTTGTTGCGCTGCTGCTGCTGGCACTTGTTGCTGTAGTTGTATTTTTAGTGATGCGTTCCGGAAAGAAGAAAAAAGCAGAAAACGATCGCCTAAAATCAATCGAAGATCGCAATATGCAATTGCAGGATCAGCTTCGCCAGTCTAAAGAATCTAAAACTGTTGTTACACCGAAGGAACCACAGAAATTTGACCTTAAACGTACCATGATTGGCGGCGGCGGCGGAAGTCCGATGCTGCTCGTGAGTGCTGCTAATTTTTCAAAAAATTTCCCGCTGAACAAGCAGAAACTTACAATTGGCCGTACAAACAGTAATGATATCATGATTCCCGATCAGACGGTTTCGTCAAGTCATGCGTCACTTGTTAATGAAGGCGGTAATTGGTTTATCGTTGATAACAACAGTACTAACGGCACTTTTGTAAATGGTACCCGCGTGAGCAGGCAGAAACTTAACAATAACGATAGTATTAAACTGGGCGCTGCTAATCTCAAGATTCAGTTCTAAAACCAAGGCATGTCAAAAACAAAAAGCCTGAAAAATTTCGACTTCGGCAATGCTACCGATACCGGTCATGTGCGCGAAGTGAATGAGGATTACATGACCTATTTCGAATCGGTAAACGGGCATGTATTCATTGTTTGTGATGGCATGGGCGGTCATGTTGGTGGCGCAACCGCCTCACGACTTGCCGTGGATAATGCTCGCGCATTTCTCGAAAATCATTATTTCAGCGATCCTGTTGAAGCTTTGCAAGCATCTATAGAGTACGCCAATTCCGCAGTGTTTAACAATGCCATGAACAATCCCGTGCTTGCAGGTATGGGAACAACCATTGTAATGGTGCTGGTACGCGACGATAAAGCATGGTACGCTCATGTCGGCGATAGCCGCATTTATCTTTACACAAACAAAAAACTGCACCGGCTTACCCGCGATCATTCTTATGTTGACTCACTGGTTGAACAAGGATTGATTTCTGAAGAGGATGCGGAACAGCATCCGCGTAAAAATGAAATACTGAGAGCTCTCGGCGTTGGTCGCAAAGTGGTGATTAGTGTCGCTGAAATTCCTGTTACTCCTGCAAAAGATGATGTCATGCTGCTTTGTTCCGATGGTCTTACCGGCATGGTGAAAGATGATGCCATTAGAGATGTATTGGCTGAAAACCTGCCAATACAACACAAAGCAATGACGCTTGTTCAAATGGCAAATGATAACGGCGGTCATGATAATACAACTGTTCAATTAATTTATTTTTACGCGGTAAATAGAAAAAATGCCCAGTTTGTTGGCATTTCCGCTATTGCTGAAGAACCAAAAGAGAAAAAACCCGAAACGTTCATGAAAAAGAATCTGAGGATAATTCTGATTGCGCTTGGTGCACTGTTCCTTGCTTATATTGTATGGGATCTGTTTATTCACAAAGGCGAGATTTCACGTTTTAACACAATGCCTTCGGCGGTTACGGATTCTACTGCGGGAAGTCAGAAAGATACCACAAAAACTGTTGCTCCCGCACAAAAAAAGGATACCGTTATTTACGAGTACAAAGTAAAAAAAGGAGAAGTGCTGGGCGTAATATCTTCAAAATTCAGAGTGAAAATTGATGCTCTGAAAAAACTGAATAATTTAAAGAACGACAATATTGGCGAAGGCAAGAAATTGAAAATCCCCGTAAAGGCTCTTTACACAATTAAAACAGGAGGTTCACTCGATGTGCTTGCCCGCGATTTTGACGTACCAAAAGAAGCAATCATGAAAGCCAACGATCTGAACAGCGACAAGGAAGTAAAGCCCGGGCAGCTCGTGATTCCGTTTTAATAGAAGATTGCTTTCTATGCGTAATTCGGTCGCAGAGGCTTGGTCACTGAGTCCGCCCACCTGGCGAATCGAAGTGCCGGTGTGAGCAGAATTAAATAGTTTTCTAAATTGAACGTTGAATTGACCGGAACACAAAAAAAAATAGTACAACGCAAAGGAATGCAGAAAACGAAAACGGCTGCACCCATTGCTATTCCTGCTAAACCCGGGGAGCTCACAAACAAACTCAACCTGAGCCGTTACATCATTTTTGTATTCGCACTGCTGCTTTACGCTGATACAATAGACCTTAAATATACCCTCGACGATACCCTGATGATTACAGGGAATAAATTCACCAAAGAAGGAGTTGGCGGTATAAAGGAAATTCTTACCAACGATGCTTTTGTTGGTTTTCTGGGAAAAAACAATCTGTTACCCGGCGGTCGCTACCGCCCGCTTTCTCAAGTTATTTTTGCTGTTGAATACCAATTCTTCGGGCTGAATCCGATGGTCGGGCACCTGCTGAATATTTTGTTGTACGGCTTGCTATGCCTGCTTTTGTTCAATATACTGCATAAATTGCTGAATAAATACAGCGGCAGTAATCCATGGTACTTATCATTACCGTTTGTAGCCGCGCTCTTGTTTACAGCGCATCCGCTGCATACGGAAGTTGTTGCCAACATCAAAGGGCTTGACGAAATCCTATGCCTCTTGGGTTCACTGGGAGTGCTGTACTTATGTATTCGATATACCGAAACCCGCAAATGGTGGCTTTTAGCCTTGGCAATTCCTGTTTTTTGTCTGGCAATATTGTCAAAAGAGAATGCAATAACTTTTTTAGCCATCGTGCCTCTCGCTCTCTATTTTTTCCGGAATGTCAAAATAAAAGAATTGCTCGTGGTGGTGGGCGCTATGTTGGTTGCGATGATTTTCTATGCTGCGATACGCATTGGTGCTATCGGCCTTCGTGTTACTGATGTTACCGATTCAGAGCTTCTGAATAATCCGTTTGTAGGTGCATCGGCAGCACAAAAATATGCCACGATACTTTTTACATGGCTCAAATACTTGATATTACTGGTGCTTCCGCATCCTCTAACCCATGATTATTATCCGAAGCAAATTCCGTTGATTTCTTTCGGCGATATCAGAGCAGTCATTTCACTGATTATGATTGCCGGACTTGCTGCCTGGGCGCTCATCAATGTTAAAAAGAAGTCCATTACTTCATTTGCAGTGTTGTTTTTCTTCATCACTTTTTCTATCGTTTCCAATGTTGTGTTTAATATCGGAACCTTCATGAATGAGCGCTTCATGTTTACGGCATTGCTCGGATTTGCTTTATTGGCAGCCGTTTTTATCACACTTCAGTTAAATGTTTGGATAAAGGATAAGAATACATTTAGGCGGGTTGCACTGTTTTTGCTTGTAATCGTTCTTTCAGGATACAGCATAAAAACAATGAGTCGTAACCGGGTATGGATGGACGATCTCACTCTTTTCACTACCGATGTGAAAGTGTCGTTCAACAGTACTAAGTGCAATACTTCTGCAGGTGGAAAGCTGATTGAATATTCCGACAGTATCAGCGACCCGGTTCAAAAGAAAATCTATGTGCAACGTGCCCTGCCATATCTGGATAAAGCGGTGAAGATTTATCCGGGCAACCTCAATTCCTGGCTGCTCATGGGCAATGCATATCTTAAACTTGAAGATTATGCCGGCGCACGAACAGCTTTTGAAAATTGTCTCCGTATTAACCCAAAGCATGCCGGTGCGCTCAACAATCTTAAATTTGTAGTTCAGGAATGCAATAAGCACAAGCAATTCGGAGAATCAGTGAAGTCATCATGGCTTTTGATAAAATACACACCACAGAGCGCCGATGCATTCCTTAATTTGGGTCTGGGGTATCGCGGACAGGCAAAATTCGACAGCGCAATTATTGCAATGAATAAAGCTATTGCTTTGAAACCGGGCTATTCCGAAGCCTATGCAAAACTCGGTGAAATTTATGGACAGAATCTGGGACGGCTCGATGCCGCGCTGGAATATCTTCAAAAAGCCGTGGAACTGGATCCGAAAAATGCCTCTGCCATTGAGAATATTGGTATCGTATACGGCATGCAGCGCAATTTTGAACGCTCACTTGAATACTTCAACCGTGCGTTGATTCTGAATCCTGACAAACCCGACCTGCTGATGAATATTTCACAAACCTACCTTATTATGGGGCGAAAAGACAAAGCGGCTGAATTCATGCAAAAAGCGCAAACGGCGGGTGGAAATAAAAAATAAAGAGGGAACCCGTTCCGGTTCCCTCTTTCATAATATTTATGGCTGTTTATATTCTTCCCGGATACACTTTCAGTGCCTCTTCAAGGCATTTCATCGAAGCTTTCATGTCATCCACATTCAGCACATAGCTTATTCTTACTTCGTTTTTACCCAGTCCCGGAGTGGAATAGAAACCTGTGGCGGGTGCCAGCATCACCGTTTGGTTATTATATTCAAAACTTTCGAGCAGCCATTGGCAAAATTTGTCGGCATCATCAATGGGCAAACGTGCCACAGCATAAAAGGCACCTTTGGGTTTGGGGCAGAAACAGCCCTCCATTTTATTGATGGATTCTACCACGATGTCGCGACGTGCAACATATTCTTTCATCACGTTATCGAAGTACGATTTCGGTGTGTCGATGGCTGCCTCCGATAATACCTGCCCAAACGTTGGCGGGCTGAGCCGTGCCTGTGCGAATTTCATCGTAACAGCCATTACTTCTTTGTTGCGGGTGATAAAAGTGCCAACCCTCGCACCACATGCACTGTAACGTTTTGAAACAGAATCCAGCAAAATAACATTGTTGTCAATGCCTTTGAGATTCATCGCAGAAAAATGCGGTTCGTTGTCGTAACAAAATTCACGGTAAACTTCATCAGAGAAGAAATACAGGTCGTGTTTAAGTACGATATCGCGCAAAGCCTGAAGTTCCTGTTCGGAATAAAGATAGCCCGTCGGGTTGTTGGGATTGCAAATAAGAATGGCTTTGGTTTTGAGTGTGATAATTTTTTCAAACTCCGAAATGGGCGGTAAGGCAAAACCAGTTTCAATGGATGATGTAATAGGTTTTATCACAACGCCTGCGGTAGTAGCAAATCCGTTATAATTTGCATAAAATGGTTCGGGCACAATTACTTCATCACCCGGGTCGAGGCACACCATAAATGCAAATAAAATACCCTCAGAACCACCATTGGTAACGATAATCTGATTCTCGTCTATCTCAATGTCAAATCGTTTGTAATACTCAACAAGTTTTTTACGGTATGATAATATCCCTGCCGAATGGCTGTATTCCACCACTTTGATATCTGTATGCCTAAGGGCATCCATGGCGCCTTCGGGAGTTTCTATATCGGGCTGCCCGATGTTTAAATGGTATACTTTGCGTCCTTTTTTCTTAGCTTCATCAGAGAAGGGAACAAGTTTCCGTATGGGCGATGAGGGCATCTGGCAGGCTTTGGCTGAAATCTTAGGCATAAAAAATGGTTTTAGTGTTAAAAAAAAAGTCCCGGATAAATCCGGGACAAATTTGGAAAAAATAACGATGCAGCGAGTGGTTTGCTGCATTTTTTTTCAGATTTACTTCGCGTTTACTGTTCCTTTGATGGTCAGTACAACGGTAGCGTTGGTAGCGTTAGAAATCACAGTGATGTTTTTGGTAAAGGTTCCGACATTGTTAGTGTTATAACCTATATCTATTTTGCCGCTTTGTCCCGGCAGAATTGGCTCTTTGCTCCAGGTAGGGGTAGTGCATCCGCATGATTTGCGCACATCCGAAAGAATAAGAGGCTCATTGCCTGTATTCTTGAATTTGAAAACGCAGTTACCGTCACCACCTTGAATAATAGTGCCATAATCGTTTTCAAGTTTGTCGAATGTAATCTCCGGACCATCAGCTTTTGGAGTTGTCTGGGCCTGAGCTTTAAATGCAAAACCGGCGAGGAAGAAAATGCCGATAATTAATGCTAACTTTTTCATAATTGGAATTTTAGGTTGTATAATCGTTAATAAAAGTTAATTGGTGTTAATATAAATTAATTTGCTGTTGGAGTAAATCCTTCGTTCACTTGCTTTTCCGGCATTAGTTCGCTTGGCTTTGCAATTACCGTGCCTTTTATACTCAGAATAATGGTGCTTTCTGATGCATTGGATACAACGGTGATTTGTTTCGATATATTGCCCAGCCTTTTAGTATCATAGCTAACACCAATGTTGGCACTTTGTCCGGGAAGTATTGGGTCTTTAGGCCATTTCGGAACAGTGCATCCGCATGAGCTTCTCACACTCGTAAGAACCAATGGCTCATCTCCCGTATTGGAAAACCGGAATTCACAGGTTCCGTCATCATTCTGGTATATTGTGCCGTAATCGTGAACCAACTTATCAAATTTCACAACAGCGCCGGTTTTTGATTGGGAAAAAACTGTCGTCGCCAGAAGTGCTAAAAACAAAACAAAGGGAACAATCTTTTTCATACGAAGTAATTTTTCTGGAAAACGTTTATTCAGCACAAAATTATGAAATATTGTTAACAAACCTTCAGTTCGTTTAAATTTCCTGCGATAACTCAAATCATATGCCAAATTATTTTTTCCTTGAAATCGTTATAAAGACTAAAGTATATGATATAAGGTTGCCTGCTATCTGAAAAATCGATGACCCATCCGGCACTTACTCTGGCTGGCGCGCGATTGTAACGCGTGCCATTCACCTGCCTCTTCTGGCGCGCGTTTTTAGCACCTGCCCTTCTTCATCGCTCTGTTTTATATGGTATATCAGCTCAGCATGAGGATTCTGCAGCAAGATATGGACGAATTTGTGCGTTTGCCTGCTGCAATATTATTTTCGACCTGAAGTAGTGAAAAAATATATAATTTTATCGGCGTTGATAACACCTGCCTCTGGCAGCACTTAAAACCGATTGATATGAGAAAAAAGATTGTAGCCGGCAACTGGAAAATGAACAAGACTCTGGAAGACGGAACCTCACTGGCACGGGTGATTCTTTACTTGCTTTCGTCATCAAACCCGCTTGATGAAAATAAAATTATGATTATTGCCCCACCGGCTTTGTTGGTTGATAACATCAGCAAGGTTATTGCCGGACGCAAGCACGTCTACGTGGCAGCACAAAATTGTCACAGCGAAGAAAAGGGCGCATTTACCGGTGAGATTTCTGCCCCGATGATCAAAGCAGCCGGCGCATCATACGTTATTATAGGGCATTCCGAAAGACGCGCCTATTTTCATGAGACCAATGATTTTTTGATGAAAAAGGTGAACGCCGCCCTTATGGCAGGTCTGAGACCTATTTTCTGCTGCGGCGAAGTGAAAGAAGAACGCGAAGGCGGTAAGTTTTTTGAAGTGGTAAAAAAACAGATCAGCGAATCATTATTTCACCTGAGCGCCGATGATTTCAAACGCGTGGTGATTGCCTATGAACCTGTATGGGCCATTGGTACCGGATTGAATGCAAGCCCGGCTCAGGCGCAGGATATGCATGCATACATCCGCAATCTTATCAGCGAACGTTACGGTAAGGAATTGGCCGACGACACAAGCATTTTGTATGGCGGAAGCTGCAACGGCAAAAATGCCGCGGAGCTTTTTGCTCAGCCCGATGTTGATGGCGGCCTGATTGGCGGCGCATCACTCAAAGGAGATGAATTTGTTGCTATTGCCGGGTCATTTCCCGGAAGATAATTCTGAGCTATGGATTATATTCAACTATCGTTAGAGATTAAACCCGATTACGCACGCGACATTGTTACGGCTGAGCTTTCCGAATACGGTTTCGAAAGCTTCTCGGAAGAAGGCAATATCCTGTTCGGCTATATTCCGCACAAAAACTTCTCAATGGATGAAGTGCGGAAACTCCCGTTTTTCACGAATAAGCTGATTAAAGTCGGCATGATGGTGCGCCTGATAAAAGCACAAAACTGGAACGCCCTGTGGGAAAGTAATTTTGAACCGGTACGCATCGGCAATTTCTGCTATATCAGAGCACCCTTTCACAAATCAACTCGAGGTGTCGATTACCAGATTGTAATTGAACCTAAAATGTCGTTCGGTACCGGTCATCACGAAACAACCTCGCTGATGGTGGAAATGCTTGCCGATATGGACCTTAACGGGAAAACCGTGCTTGATATGGGTTGCGGCACGGGTGTGCTGGCGATACTTGCCAAAAAAATGGGCGCCACCGATGTGATGGCTATTGATAACGATGAATGGGCATACAATAATACCGTCGAAAATATTGAACGCAACAAGGTGAAAAAAATTGTTGTGAAACAGGGCGACGCCTCATTGTTGAAAGGGCTGAAGTTTGATATCATCATTGCGAACATCAATCGTAATGTGCTTCTGGGCGATATTTCCGGATACTCAGCATCACTCAATAAGAGCGGAACGCTTTTAATGAGCGGCTTTTATTCCGAGGATTTGCCCATGATAAAAGAACGGTGCAAACAATTTAAACTCAGGTTGGTTCGTTCGTTAACAAAAAATAACTGGATTGCTGCCGGTTTTACTGGCGGCAAATAAATCAATTGGTTCGCATCATGAGAAGATTCAGATACCTGACGCTGCTGGCTTTCGTGCTGTTTTTTGGTTCAACGCTTCACGCTCAGCCACTGAAACAATTCTCAAAAGAACCTGCAAAGTTCCTCAATGAATTGCAGGGATTGTTTGATGCCGCCCAGTCACCTGAGCAGAAAGATGCCGGAAAGGCTGCAATGACCGGATTTACCGATTCATGGAACAACAATAAGCTGAATGCTTCCATGAAAGATTCGGTATTCGCCCTGTGCAATATCATGCTGGCGAAAAAGATGAAAACATTTCCTGTCTTTGAATCATTCATCAGCGCAGTGGTTAAGTTCAGCAACTCATCACAACCCGAAGAGAGCTTTGAAGCCTGGTGCTTCAGCCTGCACAAACTGGCCGGTCTGTCCAATACCATTCGTTTTATGGCATTGGTGGAAGCCACCAATGACCTGTTTACGGATAATACACTTTATCGCACCAATATTTTATACTGGCGGGCCTCCGATAATAATTTTGTTTTTAAGTACGACTCCATCCCGTATGTCGATTTTCCCGGACCTGTCGATTTGGTGTGCTATAAAAAAAATGACAGTTCGAATATCACAGCTACTTCAGGGCGTTTTTATCCCACAACCAGCAAATGGAAAGGCAATGGCGGTAAGATTTATTGGGACAGGTCGGCATTGCCGCGTGATGAGGTGTGGGCAGACCTGAATAAATATGAACTGAACATCAACAAAACGGAGATTAGAATTGATTCCGTAGTGTTTTATAATAAGAAATATTTTCAACGACCGCTCCATGGGTTCCTTCAGGATAAGGTAATGCTTGATGTGGACGAAGACCGGATTTCATATCCCCGTTTCAGCTCTTACGAGAACCGCCTCGAAATAAAATCTATTTTTAAGGACATCGATTATGAGGGCGGATTCTCTATGTGGGGCGCCAAACTTATGGGTAAGGGCGACGCTGAGAATGATGCGCAAATGGTTTTTGCCAGAGGAAACAAACGATTTGTAAAAGTATCGTCCCAGAATTTTATTATCAAAGCGGAAGGAATGTCTTCTGACCGCGCAAAAGTGAGCGTGTATTGGGAAAAAGATTCCATTTATCACCCCAGTGTGAAAATGAAATACAACAACGATGTGCGCGAACTGAGCCTGATTCGCGGTGATGAAGGTGTTGGGCAAAGTCCTTTTTTCGACAGCTATCATAAAGTAGATATTTATGTGGAGGCCGTTTACTGGAAAATGGATGAACCGAAAATTGATTTCAGAATGCTCAAAGGTTCAGGCGGAGAAACCAGTGCCATTTTTGAATCGGATAATTATTACAGCCAGTTTCGTTACGATAAACTGCGCGGCATGGAAGATGTCCACCCCCTGATGGTGCTCCGCGATTTATCTGTTCAGCTGGGAAGCAAAACATTTACCGTTGACGATGTGCAGCGGAAAATGCGTGTTGCCAAAGAACAGGTGCAGGCGCTGCTGATAACGTTTGCATGCAAAGGCTTTATTGTGTATGATTATAATAGCGATAAAGTAGTTCTAAAAGACCGTGTAATTAATTATATCAATGCCAAAAACGGTAAAACAGACTATGATGTAATTCAGTTCAACTCTACCATTGCCGCACAGAGCAATGCCACGCTCAATCTTTTGAATTTCGATTTTAAACTGAAGGGCGTGCCCATGGTCTATCTGAGCGACTCACAAAATGTGTTTGTGGTGCCCGTTAATCAGGAACTCATTCTTAAAAAAAACCGCGATTTTACATTCGACGGACAAATACATGCCGGTCTGTTTGACCTGTTTGGCAAAGGATGCACGTTTAATTACGACAAATTCAAATTCGATTTGCCAACCATCGATTCGATGAGTTTCAAGGTTCAGGACAGAAAACAACCGAAAGATAATTTCGGACATCACCCATTGGTTAAAGTTCGTACCGTTATCGAAGACCTGTCGGGCGACCTGATTGTGGATGCTCCGAACAATAAATCGGGACTTAAGCCTTTCCCCAACTTCCCGACATTCAACAGCAAAAAGGAATCCTACGTTTATTACGACAAACCCTTTATTTATGATAAAGTCTATTCCCGCGACCGTTTTTTCTTCAGGCTGCAGCCTTTCGTAATAGACAGTCTGGACGATTATGACTCAGAGAAAAAAGAGTTTGGAGGGTATCTGGTTTCAGCAGGAATTTTTCCTGATATTGTTGAACCACTCAGGGTTCAGCCCGATTTTTCTCTCGGTTTTGTTAGGCTTACACCTCCCGGCGGTTTGCCCGCTTATGGCGGAAAAGGAACCTTCGATTCTATTGTTGACCTGAGTTATATGGGCTTCCGCGGAAGAGGAAAACTCAAATACCTCACTTCACTCACCCAATCCGACGACTTCGTGTTTTTTCCCGACTCAATGTGGGCTGAAGCATATAATTATATAGTCAAGGAAAAAGCTACAACCACTGAATATCCTGCCGTTCTTGCCAATAATGTGAATGTTCGCTGGTTCCCGTACAGCGACCTGATGATTGTTAAGCAGAAAGATAAACCAATGGCCATGTTCGATAACGGAACAATTATGAAAGGCACACTGTTCCTGCGCCCGAGCGGCCTCAGAGGCGATGGCGTACTTTCATTCACCAAGGTTGAAATGTCGTCGCGCGATTTTTTATTCAAGCACCATACCATAGATGCCGATACCGCGAACGTGAAGTTTAAAACCAACGACCTGAACGATATTGTACTTTACACCGAAAACTATAATGTACATACCGACTTTAAAACACAGATAAGCAAATTCAAGTCAAACGACGAAAATTCAAAGATTAGTTTCCCCTTCAACCAGTATTCGTGCTACATGTACAACTTCGACTGGTACATGAATAAAGATTTACTCAAGCTTTCAAGCAGCCAGAAGGACCAGTATGCATCGCTTAAAACAAAATCCAGAGATGAGATTATTGCTGTTGAGTTTGGAGAATCCAGATTTGTATCGGAACATCCGGCTCAGGACTCGCTTGATTTTTACGCGCCCGATGCTACTTACAACCTTACCGAAAATATTATTTATGCAACTGAAGTTCCGGTTGTCTTTGTTGCCGACGCCGCCATTTTTCCCGATAGCGGCAATATCACCATCCTGAAAAAAGCAGAAATGCTCCCGCTTGAAAAAGCACACATTGTTGCCAATGTTGAGAGCAAATTCCATCACATGTATGATGCAAAAATCAGCATTTACGGCGCAAAGAGCTACTCCGGTTCGGGAAGCTATGATTACAAGGATTTGCTTGAAAAAACTCAACGCCTGTATTTGAATACTATTAAAGTGGACTCTGCCGGTCAAACCATTGGTCAGGGCGACGTGGTGCCCGACCATAATTTTATGCTCAGTCCCTGGTTCGGATTTATCGGAAAAGTAAACCTGAAATCCGATCAGCAGTACCTGTATTTCGACGGAGGCGCACGGATAAAACACGATTGCGATACCCTGCTGAAACGCTGGGTGCGTTTTGAATCACAGATTAATCCTTACAACGTAGCAATTCCTATTACATCAGATACACGCGAATACCTGAACGGGATTCGCGGCGATAAACTCGGAATGGGAATGTACCTGGGCAATGATTCTGCCCTTATATACACGGCTTTTGCACAGAAAAAGGATGAGATCAACGACCCGGAGGTAATTGCCGCTACCGGCGATCTTACATTCAATAAAGAATTGCAGCAGTATATTATTCAGCCGAAGGTCGACTCCATGCTTAAGTTTCTGCCAACCGGCAATGTCATGGTTTATGACCGCGCAAAATGCATTGCCACCGGATCCGGAAAAATTGATCTGGGAACCAGTCTCGGTCAGGTTCAGATGGAAACCTACGGCATCGTTACACAAAATCTCGCAACAAAGAAATCAGAGCTCAGTCTTACCATGCTTATCGATTTCTTTTTTGATGAAGATGCTATGAAAATCATGTCGCAGATACTGCAGGCTGAAGCCGGCACTGAAGGCGTTAATACCGGAGATGATAAATATTACAGCACACTCAAGTTCATTTTAGGGCCCCAGAAAGGCGATGAAATGCTCAACCAGCTCAACCTTTCCGGACACATGAAGGACTATCCGAAAGACTTAGCCAAATGGGCATTTTTCTTTGCCGATGTGAATATGACATGGAATCCGAAAACAAAATCTTTTGTCAACGACGGTAAAATTGGTATCGCGAGTCTGAAAGATAACCAGATGTATAAATACGTGACAGGCTATGTGGAAATCGCTCGCAAACGCAGCGGCAACATTCTGAATCTGTATCTCGAATCGGCCAATCAATGGTTCTTCTTCTCGTATCAGAACAATAAAGTTCAAACAATATCGTCAAAGAAAGAATATAACGACGCCATTAAAAAAGCAATGGACGATAATAAAAATATTCTCAAAGGAGAAAAAGGTGAAGCCAATTATGCTTTCATTATTTCTACACCCAAAAGGAAATCGGATTTCCTGAAAAAAGTAGGAGCCGAAGGCGAGGCTAATCCGGGCGATGAATAGTAATCCGGACGCTGAGTTTCGGACATTGAGTCCGCCTACCCGCGGATCGAAGCGCCGAAGCGCCCGAACCTTACAGAAATGACAGATTGAAAAGAGTAAATATTGAATTAACAAACAACAATTAAAATATCGGCATGGGGCTGCTTGGAAAATTCGGAGACATCATTTTATCTAACTTGAACGACCTGATTGATAATTCGGATGATCCCGGAAAAATGATTAAGGAACTGATTCTTGAAATGCAGGAAGCCGTGTCTGATGCCTCTGCCAGCGTGGCTGAAGCTTCAGAAAACCTGAAAAGTGTGGAACGGCATCTGCTCGTTTTCAAACAGCAGAGTGAACAGTTTGAACTCAAAGCGTTGCACGCTTTGCAAACAGGCGACGAAGAATATGCCCGCAAAGTGCTTGGAAAAAAAGCCGAGAACGACCTTACCATTGCCGAAGAAGAAAAAATATTCCGGTTCGCTTCTGCTACTGCCGAAAAATTAAACAGTCAGCTTGTGCTGCTGAAAAACAAGCTCATCGAAGCCGTTGCCCGCGAACAGATTCTGCATGCACAGGGTAGAATTTCCGAATCCCAGTCGGAGATGAAAGGAATGCTGGGCGAACTCAGCAAGCAATCACTGGAAAACATTACAGTGCCCGGTACGGAAGTTGAAACACCCATCAGACTTGACCTCGATGCGGATGACGCGAAAAAACATCATGAAATTAAGGAAGCTGAAAAGAAGATTTTGGTTGAAGATGAACTGAATAAGCTGAAAGAAAAATTGAACAAAAAATAAAAACATTTTTCATAACAGGCGGTAACAATTAATCATGGAAAAGTACTTCGAACCATTTCGCCGTAACATCATCGGCATCGACCAGAAATTTAAAACACCCTATGGCGAAGTTAAAATGATTTATGCCGACTGGATTGCCAGCGGTCGTTTATATGCACCCATTGAAAAGCGTATCAGCGAAACATTCGGTCCTTTTGTAGGCAACACCCACACCGAAACAAGTGAGTGCGGCACGCTAATGACCAAATCATATCACCTTGCACAGAAAAAAATCAAACAGCACGTAAATGCTTCCAAAGACGACGTGATTATTGCCGCCGGTTCGGGAATGACATCGGTGATAAACAAACTGCAGCGCATTCTCGGAATGAGGCTCTGCGGCATGGTGAGCCACCGCAAATGCCTGAAAGAAGGAGAGAAGCCTGTTGTTTTTATTTCCCATATGGAACACCATTCCAACCACACTTCATGGTTCGAAACAAATGCCGACGTCGTTGTATTGGAGCCTGCAAAAAATCTGCTCATCGACCCCGCTCAGCTTAAAAAACAGTTGAAAAAATATGAGAACCGGGCGGTGAAAATAGGGTCGTTTACGGCATGTTCAAATGTTACAGGCATCGAAACACCCTACCATGAACTCGCAAAAATAATGCATCAGCACGGAGGTGTTTGCTTCGTTGATTTTGCAGCATCCGCGCCCTATGTCGATATTGATATGCACCCTGCCGACCCCCTGAAAAAACTCGACGCAATATTTTTTTCTCCTCATAAATTCCTCGGCGGACCGGGCAGTTCGGGCGTAATGGTATTCGATTCAAAACTCTATCATTCGCATATTCCCGACAATCCGGGCGGTGGCACCGTCGACTGGACCAACCCCTGGGGCGAGTATAAATACATTGATGATATTGAACTGCGCGAAGATGGCGGAACTCCCGGTTTCCTGCAGGCTATTCGGGCAGCATTGTGCATTGAGCTGAAAAATAAAATGGGTACGGCCAATATGCGCAAACGCGAAAAGCAACTGATGAAAAAGGCCTTTGAGCTGATGCCTCTGGTTCCCGGCATACACATCCTCGCCGACAATGTGCAGCAGCGTGTGGGCTCCATTTCTTTCTATATCGATAACATTCACTACAATCTTGTCGTCCGCCTGCTCAACGACCTGTACGGGATACAGGTACGTGGTGGTTGTGCCTGTGCCGGCACCTACGGCCATTATCTGCTCGATGTAAGCTATGACTATTCAAAACGCATTACAGACCTTATAAGCCACGGCGACCTGTCGCAAAAGCCCGGCTGGATTCGGCTTTCCGTACATCCCACCATGACAGACAACGAATTGGAAACCATTGTGGCGGCACTGCACGATATCTCGAAAACATGGAAACGACGGGTAAAAGATTATGTCTATAGCCCGCATACCAACGAATACAAGCACATCAGCGCTCCCAAAGACGAAACGGTGAAGGTGCGTAAGTGGTTCGAACTTTAAAACTCGTACGTAATTTTATTGGTCAGGTAATGGGTTTCTTTCACGATGTCTTCGGGCGGAAATGCATCGTAATAGTACAGGTATCCTACGCCGAAGCCGAAGTGTCCGGCAATTTTTACAATAAAATCTGTTTGTGATGAAATGCGGTAATCGGCGAGGTAATTCAGCCTGGGCTGAAAATACGTTGTATTCACAAGCCGCAGATTTTCAACCGGACTCCAGGTAAAGGAAAGGTAACTTGACATGCGGTGATCGCGGTGAAACACGGAAGGATTTTCGAGCTCTTCATACTCATACATATACAAAGCGGCTCCGTACAGCCTGAATTTCTTCGTTTTTACAATCCTGAACCGGGGGCCTGCGCCGGTGAGCCAGCGGAACTTCACGCTCATCACCTTGTTGAATTGTGCCTGAGTGAAGCATTCGGCCGTGAACCATTTATTGAACTTATAATTATAGCGCAGATGCTCAATACCGGCATTGCTATAATCGTCTTTGCCTGAGGTCACCAGATTATAATCGGTAAGCAGCAGCCAGAGGCTGTGTTCGGTCTTGAACTGCACATGCACATTAAGGCCCGCGTTCAGCATTTCCTTTTGATTTTTGATATACTGAAAACTCAGCCCTGCGGTACCCGACCATCCGGTAGTATCTGTTTTTATGCGCTCCTGTTCAATATTAAGCACCTGTGTAAAAGCGCTTAGCGGAAAGAGAACCAGGGCGGCAAGCAGTAGTTTTCTCATAAAATAGGCTTTCGATAAAAGTAATAAATAAGCACTTTTGAGGCAAAAAATCCAAAAACTTGCTTGTGTATGGCTGAAATGTGTATTTTTGTGCCTCCGAAAATGGCGAGGTAGCTCAGTTGGTTAGAGCGTCGGATTCATAACCCGGAGGTCACGAGTTCAACTCTCGTCCTCGCTACACAAAAGTAATCAGTATAAGTACCAGGTATTTTGTACAAAAAGCCGCGAAAAGCGGCTTTTTTTGTTGGGGTGGAAGCATATTATTTCAATTGATTCTTTTCGTTCTTTTCTCATCAAGGAAAAAAGAACAAGAAACATTTTTCGACTTTCGACTTACGACTTACGACTCACGACTTTCTACCAATGCGCCGCATGAATTGAATCTCCCTTCCCCATCTAAGGGGGAAGGGTTGGGGATGGGGGCAACTTTTTCGGTTCCCGACGGTTTTATATCTTTCAATCTTCTGGTCTCCCAAAACAAATTATATTTGTAATTCAATATTGTAACGACCGTGGAGATAAAAGAAGTAATTGACACCCGAACCCGCAAACTATTCGTGGAACTGCCTTTTATTATTTATAAGGGAAACAGTTGCTGGGCGCCGCCTTTGAAAAAGGGCGAAACCGAAAGCCTGATGCCCGAGCACAACCCTGCCTTTGATTTTTGCAGGGCCGCTTTCTGGATAGCAGTAAAAGACGGAAAGTGCGTTGGCCGCATCGGTGCTATTATCAACGACCGATACAACAAAGACAGAAACGAGAATCTGGGTCGCATCTGCCGCATGGAATTCATCGACGACCCGGAAGTTTCCGCAGCACTTTTCTCAACTGCCGAATTATGGCTGAAAGCGCAGGGTGTAGATGGCTTACTCGGTCCTCTGGGCTTCACCAACCTCGATACTCAAGGCTTGCTGATAGAAGGCTTCGAGCATCTGCAGTCCGTGGCTTCTGTATATCATTTGCCTTACTATCAAACGCATTTCGACAGGGCCGGTTACGTAAAAGAAATTGACTGGGTTGAATTCAGGCTGACCATCAGCAGTATTCCTGAAAAAGCCGCCCGGCTTGCCGATATGATTCGCGACCGCTACAAACTCAAAGTTATTCATTGCTACAAAAAAGAAGATATGGTGCGTTATTCGGATAAGGTGTTCACAACGCTGAACAAAGCCTTCTCCGACCTGCCATTTGTTGTGCACTTTGATAAAAAGATGGAAGATTATTATGTCAAAAAATATTTCAACTTTCTGAATCCTAAGTTTGTCAAAATAATTGAAACAGAACAGGGCGAATTTGCCGGTTTTATCATTGCCGTCCCGTCCCTGTCAAAAGCCATGCAAAAGGCTAACGGCAGCCTGTTCCCGTTCGGATTCATCCATTTGCTCAGGGCACTCAAGCATCCTGAAGTAGCGGATCTCTTCCTCACCGGAGTTGAACCGCATATGCAGGGTTTCGGGGTTCCGTCCCTTCTCATCAGCGAACTCCAGAAAGCACTGATTGAAGCAAACGTCGGATTTGTTGAAACTACAGGTATTTTCGAAACCAACCAAAAGGCGATTACTACCTGGAAAAACTACGACCACATTCAGCACAAGCGCCGCCGCTGCTACCGTAAAATGTTTGTATAAAAGCTGATTATGCGTTCCCGAAATGCTTCTGCCGACGTCATGCTCCCACTATACTTGTGCAATATTGTCCGCCATGTAAAATAGTGGGCGAACAGGCTGGGCAGAGATAATTGGTCGGTATTATATAATGGTACACTGCGTATATAATAATATTTCCATAATTATTGGATTTTTCCTGATTTATCTATATTTTTGAAAATGTAATTTCAACCAAATTAAGTATTCAGCATGAATAATGCATCTAGAATCTCATACCACTTACTGATGAAAAAGATATTACTGACTTCACTTTGCTTAATCACATTTACGTCTGCTGTTATTGCTCAGGTTTCTGTTGAACGGTTTGTGCTGGCCTCTGCCGGCGGAAGTTATTCGAATGGAAGTACGCTTTCTTTAGATTATACAATAGGCGAAGTTGCCGTTACTACGGTTGGCAATGGCAGTAATATCCTGACTCAAGGATTTCAGCAGCCATTCACAAATGTTCTGGTTTCTGTACCGGAAAATACTTCCCGAAATTTATGTATTACAGCAGGGCCCAATCCTGCCAGGGATAATATTGATATCCGTATCAATTCAACAGCAGGCGCTCAGGTTACTGCTCAGTTGTACGATGTACTCGGTCGGATGATTCGTATTCAGTCGGGGAACACTGATAATAGTGGTATTCTGAAGCTTGACTTTGAAGTCAGCAATCTTGCAACGGGATATTACTACCTCACAGTAAGAACCGGTTTTAGTGAGAAGAGTATAAAAATTCTGAAAATAAGTCCCTAATTAACTCCTGTATTATGGCGAAAAGTTACGTTTATCTCAGATTATGTGTATTTGCAGTTGTATTCATGTTCCTTTCAAATTTCCGCAGCACATACGGACAGGGAACTGCAATCAACATGACAGGCGCTTCAAACGACCCTTCAGCCATTCTCGACATTAGCAGCAGCAACCAGGGGCTTCTCATACCCCGAATGACCGAGGCTCAGAAAAATGCTATTACTAATCCCGCTACAGGATTATTCATTTATCAAACCGACAATCTTATTGGATTCTGGTATTACAACGGTGCAGCTTGGGTTCAGGCAATAGGTCCTATCGGTCCAACAGGTCTCACCGGTTTAACGGGTGCTCAGGGAATAACCGGTCCCACAGGTCTTACGGGTTTAACGGGTGCTCAGGGAATAACTGGTCCCACAGGTCTCACCGGCTTAACGGGAGCTCAGGGAATAACCGGTCCCACAGGTCTTACCGGCTTAACGGGAGCTCAGGGAATAACTGGTCCCACAGGTCTCACCGGCTTAACGGGAGCTCAGGGAA
>JBAXND010000038.1 GCA_037133915.1 Bacteroidota bacterium | reverse complement strand
TTTGTTGCGGTTTGCAAAATAATATTCTGTATTTTTATCGGACAATAGTGATTTAATATCAATATTTCACTTATAATTAAATAATATTTTGTTATAGAGTAAAATGCATTTGTCTTTTAACGTATCTATTCAATATACAAGTCAGCCACAGCAAGGCTTTCATATCTTTTCAACCACTATTATCTGCCCGCATCAAGGACTAACAATCAGTTTCTTTCACTCAATTTATAGTTAAATCCTTATTTCTAACCTTCTGTATATAAACAATAGTGCGTAGTAGCTGAGGTTTCGACACATATAACAAGATAAAAAATATATTTGCCAAAATGCTTGACTTTGCTTTTTTTAGGTTTTATTTTTGCTTCACGGCAGTCGTTTAGTCGGGAGTCGGGAGTCGCCTGTCCGCCTTTGGCGGAAGAGTCGAGAGTCGAGAGTCGAGAGTCAAAAAAAGAAGTCAGAAGTCAGAAGTCAGAAGACAGAAGCCGACTTCTACTTTCATAATGACAAAGCTTGCTTCAATGATGATAAGGCATGCTTCAAAGATGATAGGGCTTGCTTCGGTAATGACAGGGCGTGCTTCCGTAATGACAAAGCTTGCTTCGGTAATGACACGACTTGCTTCTGTAATGACAAAGCTTGCTTCCGGAATGACAACGCCTGCTTCGGTAATGACAGGACTTGCTTCCACAATGACATCGCTTGCTTCAGTTATAACAGGGCACCCGGAATTTTAGTCAGACAACAGATAAATCCAATTATTCACTAAAACTTAATGTACTATGAGAACATCAAAGAAATTTTCATTCGGCGTAAGATTGCGGAAAGGTCAGGATCTGGTGGCCTACCTCAACGGCTTCGCGAACTACAACCCTCCGCGCCTTCTGGAGAGTCCCGGCGAGGTGAGCTCGCTGGTAAACAACATTGCAGGCTACAATGCTTCCGAAGCCGAACAGCTCGAGATTTACCGTAACGCCACCTTCGAAAGGGCAAAAGCATTCCGCAAAGGCAGCGGAAGCATCGACTCCATGGCAACCGCCATACGCAGTGCCGTCATCGCACAATACGGAACGCGCTCCGCTGAACTGAACAGCGTGAACATCATCCTCCGCAGACTCAGAAGCAACACCGTGATTAAAACCGAAGCCGAAACCGTACCCACCGAGCCGGTAGATTCAACCACCCCCAGGACACGCAGCCACTCCGAGCGCTCGTACGCTGCCACCACACAGATTTTCAACAATCTGGTAAGCACACTCGGAAAATTCAATGCGTATGACCCGGCCATTACCTCTCTTAAACTTCCGGCACTTCAGGCCGTAGGATTGAACCTTACAACACTCAACGATGCCGTGGCCAACAGCGTGAAAGCACTGAAATCGGCACGCGAAGCCCGCGACCTCGCCTTCAACGACTTCAACGAAAGAGTGCTCCGCATCAAAGCATACGTGAAAGCTCAGTACGGCACCAAGTCGGAAGAAGCTAAACTGATAGGAGGACTGGGGATTTGAAGATAGTCGGGAGTCGAGAGTCACGACTTACGACTCTCGACTCACGACTCACGACTATTATCTCACCAGCGTAATGTTCCCATGTTTCTTCACCTCGCTTCCGCCATACATCAGGGCGTTGAGATGATAGACATAAACTCCCGCAGGCATGTCTTTGTTCTTAAAGGTGCCGTCCCAGCCATAGTCTAATGCCGACGACTCAAATACCTTCTCGCCCCAGCGGTCGTAAATAACCAAGGTGAAGCTGGTAATCTCTTCGCCCTTCACAAACAGTTTGTCGTTGATGCCGTCGCTGTTCGGACTGAAGATGTTCGGAAGATAGATGACAGGCGTACCATGACAGTCGACCATTACATTCAGATCGGAGGAATGCATGGCCACACATCCGTGTGCATCGGTTACTGTTACCGCATAGGTTCCGGGACTGAGTCCTGCTGCCGAGGCAGTGGTATCGCCCGTATTCCACACATAAATGTACGGAGCCGTTCCCGAAACTATCTGCAGACTTACAGAGCCATTATCCAATGAAGGACAGGATGGAGCAACATTCGTCGCATTGATGGCAGGAACACTGTACACCGTAATCGTGTTTGTGTCCGCATCGCCGCAAAGGCCGGCAATGGTATAGGTAATGATGAAGTTACCACTGCCTGCCACCCCGGGATCAAAGGTGGGCGGAAGCTGTGATGTAATCCCCGTACCCGACCATACACCGCCACCGTCAACCGCCGACAGCGTCACAGGTGCAGCATTCGCACACATGGGCGTTACGGCAGCTATGGTTGCATTCATGTTCGGAAGTACACTTATATTAATAGTATCGGTGGCAGCACACAGATGCGCATCGGTAACCTGTACATAATAGGTACCGCTCGCAGTGGCAGTAATGGTTTGTGTATTGGCGCTGTTCTGCCACAGATATCCGGCACCCGGGTTTCCCGCGTCGAGCAGCACCGAGCCACCCTGACAGAAGCTTGTATCATTCCCCAGATTAACCACCGGAACAGCATAAACACGAATGCCCGTAGTATCCGTTGCACCGCACAATCCTGCAATGCTGTATGTAATAACGAAATATCCGGGACCGGCTGTCGCGGGATTAAAGGTTCCTGCAGATGCACTGGTGATTCCCGTTCCGCTCCACGTACCACCCGATTGTGCAGCGGTAAGATTAAAGGACGCGGCGCCTGCACATACCGGCGCAACATGCGTAATGGTGGCATCGGCATTGGGCACTACGGTTACATGGATGGTATCGGTAAAGGAACATGTTGTTTCATCGGTAACATTCACAAAATACGTTCCGCTTGCGCTGACGCTGAAAAACTGATTCGTTGAATTATCCTGCCACAGATACGTTGCACCGGGATTTCCTGCATTCAGCTGCAGGTTGCCGCCTGTGCAGAAGGTGGTATCGTTGCCCAGGTTCACCACAGGCAGTGGATTTACTGCAACATTCACAGAGGCAGTGTCGGTACAGCCCAGTGCGGAAACAGTTACCGAATAGGTATGATCTGTAAGCGGATTCACATTGATAAACGAGCCTGAACCGCCTGTGCTCCATGCATACGACGTACCGCCCGATGCTATCAATGCGATATTCTGACCTGCACAGATGGCAGTATCGGGAGTAATTGTTGCCGTTACAGAATTCACCGTTACCGTAACGGAATCGGTGGCACTGCATCCGTTGATACTTTGTATAGTTACGTGATAGGTGGTGGTGACAAGGGCCGAACACACCGGATTGGGGCTGTTTGCATTGTCGAGACCGGTTGCCGGCGTCCACTGAATATTGGAACCGCCTGTTGCATGCAGTGTAACCGATTGCCCCAGACAGATGGCGGTATCATTCGACAGTGCCGGTGCAAACGGAAACATATACACCACGGCAGCCACCCTGTAAGTACCCGGACAGGTTCCGGCATAATAGGTAGTGGTTGTGGTAACATTATTTATGACATAAGGATTTCCCGTGTACAGAAGATTACCGCCCACCTGTGCGTCGTACCAGCTGATAACGGCTCCCGGAGGAACGGTACCGCTGAGTGTGGCAGAGAGTGTTGCGACTTCGCCGGGGCATATGGAATCGTTGACTGTTGTGATTGCGAAGTTTTTCACGTAACCGTCGAGGGTACCTTTTCCACCTTTTGTTGCGCCGTTGGGCGGAAACTCAGAGAGTCCGAAGTCGGCGCCTGTAGTTGCAGTACACACACCGTTGGCACCGCCGTTGGCCTGTATCCATGGAGTACCATTGGAAACGGCAATGTATCCGCCGCCGCCGCCACCGCCCGGACCTTCTGCTTCTCCGTTACTGGTTGCGAGTACTCCTTTTGTTTTGATCTGGTCGCCGCCTTTGCCGCCATCGGCCATAATAGTAATGCCCGAAACGGTTCCCGTGGTACTTAAAAGAATGGTGCCTCCTGCTCCACCGCCGCCTGCGCCGTCAATGCCGGCATGTCCGAGCACGGGAGCATTTCCCTGAGCGTTAAAACCTGCCTGTCCGTTGGCAATAATCTGTCCCGAGCCGGAGATGTTTCCATACGTAACAAGGTATGCCATCCCTGCGCCGGTGCCACCGGCACCACCATAGCTGTCGTCCTGATCGCCGGCGCCGCCGCCGCCGCCCATAAAGAAACGACCGCCGTTATAATCGAGGTTACGGCCGCCCAATCCGCCTGTATTGCGACGGTAGTCGCCGCCCCAGAGGGAAGTATCGGGTTTCATGACCGTAGCATCCTGATTGCTGTATGAAAAAGAATATCCACCGCGGCCACCGCCGTCGGACACTGTTTTATGAAAGAGCGGCGCTTCGAGATTCCATGCCTGAATATACGCAGCCGTAGATGTATCGGGAATACCTCTGCCGCTGTTCCACCCATGGGCGTAACCACCGTTGGCACCTCCGCCCCCACCGGCATTGTGTGCGTTCCCTCCGCCTCCGCCGTTGGCGGGCGGATTGCGTCCGTAGCGTCCGTTACGAATATCGTACTCCGGACCCCATCCGGCAATCCCTTCACCTTTCATGGAACCGAGTGAATTATCGGTTGAAGCATACTGATACACGGCATAGCCGGAGTTGTTATCGGTTTCGAGTCCACCGCGAAATCCTTTTACGGAAACATTGATGGTCCCGCCGGAATTAATCAGCGTATTGCCCAGCACTTCTGTTGCCAGGATACCTCCGGTAGATCCATTCCATGCATCGCAGGTAAGTTCACCGCCTGAATTTATTGTCAGCGAGGTATAACGCGGAACACGGATAACCTCTACTCTTCCCGAAGCGGTATAATTGTTTTTCAGCGGACAGCTTAACTGGATGGATGTTGTGCCCGGCACGGCAAGGACTTCGGCAAACTCATTATTGCCGGTATTCAAATAATTATCGACATAGCCCCAGTTCCACCACCACTCGCCTCCTTGTATTGAAGCGCCCTGCACCTGTATAATAAAGATAAGATCGCCGGGGGCAAGTGTGCCCGGGAAACGTCCGTTGGTATTCAGCTGACTTGAGCCGACCGCCAGCGTGGTACTTCCCGACAAGGCATCGGAGGTAAGCACCGTATATTCATTCACGGCAACCGCCGCAGTGCTGATTACCTTCGCGCCGTCTTTTCCCCTTTGTGCAAAAAGGCTGAAGGAGGATGTGACGATGGCCGCGGCTATTACAAAACTAAAGAAACGCTTCATGGTGTTCAATTTCAAATATTCAAACATACTATTCCGTGACGTATTCATAATCGTACCTGATGGTATAAAACTGGTTCGCACTGTTCCCGTGATTGTCGATGTAGATGGTTGATTCCGCCATATCGCCCTGTTCGTTGTAAGTGCGTTCAATGCGGTGATTCAGCTCTTCGTTATCGTTCATCTCTTCCTGCAGAATGGTGTTGCCTTTTTCATCGTAGGTAGAGCGGGTGTGTTTGATACCGGCTGCATCTTCTTCTGTGATTTCCACTACGTGTCCGTTTTCGTCCTGGGTGTAGGCGGCTTTTTCTATAAGCTGATTTTTGGTATTGTACTTCAGCATTTGAGAGCGGGCACCTTTTTCGTCGTAGCGTAACACAATTCTGGTTTTCATCTTATCCTTCACGTGAACGGAAATGGTTTCCACGTGCCTGCCTTCTTCGTCGTAGGTATGAATATCTTCCGTGACAAGCACATTTCCTTCTTCGTACACGGCCTCGCGGGTCATGTTTTCACCGGCGTATTCGTACACTTCTTTCTGTTCCATTTCACCTTCATCGTCCATGATGACTTTTTCGAGCAGACGATTTTTGTCGTCCCACTTAAAGGTAATATGCGCTTCGCCGCCTTCCTGGTAGGTTATTTTTTCGGAAACCAAAATGCCCTGTTCATCATAGCTGAACCAGCGATGTTCTGCTTCTTCGTCTTCGTCGTAAAACAGCACTTCTTCGGCAACCAATCCTGCCTCATTATAAGTGTATCGATAGAGTTCAACCATATCGCCCTCGGGGTCGAAGGTGGCGGCTTTATCAAGTTTCCCTTCCTCATTGTATTCATTCAGCAGGGTTCGGTAGGCGGTATCTTCAACCCATTCGGAGTTTTCGGAATCGGCAGCGTCTGCCATCTTGTAGTTGATGCGGGTTTGTGTGAGCGATTTAATCTTTTGCATGTGCGCTTGAATGAGGGTTTTATTCTTCGTAAATTATTTTTTCAGCAACTGGTCAATTTGTTTCTGTTGCTGGTCAATGATGGTTCTCATTTCATTTAATTGCTTATCGTGATCTTTGATAATCTCAAGCAGGTAGATGGAGAGGCGATCGTACTTAACGCCTTCGGGTATGAAATCGGTTTTGGAATACTCAATGTTTCCGTCCTTATCTATAACCGGCTTTCCGTCGGCGCCCACCATAGGTTTTGCTTCATAGATAACCAGTGATGGCATTACCTGATCCACTTCTTCCGCAATAAGTCCAACATCGGGCTTACCCGTTGATTTATAATTATAAGAAACCGGACGCAGTTTGAAAATGGATTCTTTGTTGTACGTAATATCTTTAATATTGTCTTTATATCTGCGGCTTGAAGACAATTTATACACCGTGCCGCCCGATACTACCAGCGTGGTACCCGATGAGTTTCCCATACTTGTCGGCACATAGAAGTTCGAAGAACTGCCGACACGCAGACCTGATGAGTTGGGTGTAGTTCCCACGCCCAGACCGCCTGTTATATAAGAGTCACCGCTCACACTCAAATCATAGCTTGAGGACGGTGATGAGCCAATACCGACATTCCCGTAAACGCGCAGGTCGTATGATGATGAAGGTGTAGTACCAATGCCGACATAATCGGTGAAGTGTCCTGTACCGTCGACGCTGAGCGTATATGACGAACTGGGCGAACTTCCGATGCCTGTATTGCCGTTTACTCTGAAGCGGTATGATGATGATGGTGACGTATTCACTGAAACATAACCCGACGAAGAAACCATCAGTGCATCGGTACATTCGTAGGTACCGCCGCCGTTTCCGCGAATGGTGTAATCGGAGTTTGCAGTAGTTGTGCAGCTCAGAATTCCGCCGCCGCCACCGCCACCGCTTGCCCATGAGAGCTGTCCTGCACCATTGGTAGAAAGGAACTGACCTGAGTTACCATCGGCCATAGGCAAAGCATACAATGTTTGTGATGAACCTGTAGGCAGATAAAAGCCTGCATATCCGGGACCGCTGTTGAATTCGGAAATCCGCAGCATGCCGTTGATATCGAGTTCGGCTCCGGGATTTGTTTTCTTGATACCGATGGCGCCGTCGTCGCGGACAAAGAAGATGGAATTGCCCAGACTGTTCGTAACGTTGAATCCGGATGTTCCATTCGTAACGCCGGTACCTTTTACTTCAAGTTTGGAAGCGGGAACGGGAGTTCCTACGCCCACATTTGCGCCGTTATTAAAAATATTATCGCTGTTCACCACCCACGACGTACCATTCCAGTAGGTAGTATTTCCCGCTACGGTTCCGTTCGGAAGTCCTGTTCCTGAACCGGTAGGACCGGTAGGACCTGTGGGACCGGGAGTGCCGCCATTGCCCGAAACATTGGCATACAGTGCATAAGGAACACTGAGCAGCTGGGGTGTACCAATACTTGTATAATTGCTCATGCAGGCAGCATCGAGTTTTACTTCCAGATATTTGTTTCCGCTGCCCCAGTTGATATTATTAAAGACGCCGGCAATGTTTGTTCCGCCGCCAATCTCAAGATTAACAATACCGAACTGGTTGGTGGAAGCCGTATGATATTCGTGATAGATATCTGTTCCACCCGGTGTACCGTCGTGAACGATGAGGTAAAAGCATACAGGCGATGATACGATAACAGCGCCCATATTATCGCGGGCTACAGCCTGATAATTTATCCTTTGCGGAGCTTGTGCAAAAGACACAGCAGCATATAATATAACTACTGCCATTACTGCGGTTTTTGTAAAGTTTTTCATTGCTTTCCCCTTTTGTTTATGTGACAATTTGAAAATGATATTTTTTCTGTTACCTGTTAGTTATTACCTATTACCTGCTAATTAAACATATACTGCCATCCCAGTGTAAGCTGCCACCTCCATTTAAGGGGGCTTACCTCTGTCAGGAATTCTTCTTGTTTGTTGTAATTGAAATTGAGTTTAAGCATTGAATCGTAGCCTTTCATCATATACACGCATGAGGCGTCCACATGTTTGGTAATGCCTTTCACCAGGTCGTTGGCATTCATTTCCTGGTAGCGACCGCTGATTACAGTATTAATAGGCTTGATGTGATATGAGAGTTCGCCATACCATCCGCCCGCTCTGAAATAATCGGTATTGAGTCCGTAGAGAAATTCTTGTGTTTCGGGTTTCATGTAGATTTGATGCATTTCGAAGGTAGCCGACAGACCTTGCCACATGCCGTTCACATCAAAGCCGTAGACGTATTTGTCGCCATTAATCGTTTTGATAGGATAACCGCCGCCCGAATAACTTTGTTTGCGGGCATAGCGACCGTTCACGCCCACCGAGAAGGTTGGTTTTTTCAGATGTTCGGGATCGATATTGCGGTATTTGCCGCCGCCCGGCCAGTTAAATTCAGCGCGTGCGATATATTCGGGATTCCCGCTGAAATCATTCGGTGTTTTTATGCTTGACTCACCCATGCCGCTGTAGATACCCGCATATACATTCAGTTTCTTCTTCCACATTTTTTTCACGAAGGTGACACCTATGTCGCGCTGCGAAAAGTAATCACCTTTACATATCTCTGCACGGCGGAACCAGGGCGAATAGGCAAATGATACCTGCACGCTTCTGGAAAACGGGAGCTTCTGATAGCCTGCCACGATATCCATAAACTTCCATCCTTTATAGGTAACGTTGGCTTCCATCATTCCGGGGCTGTCGGGATCGTCGGTTGCGGAAAAGAGATCGGCAAAATCGACCTTCACGGCGAAGTCCCATTTCTTGTTACCGCCGTCAAGTTCAAGTTGCGCATCACGCAGATAAAAGGAGTTTTTACGGTGGTCGACAATACCCGGTTTGGGGGCATTATAATTATAAAAAGTGGTAATCATGCCTGAGATAAGCAGGTCGTTCTTACCATTCGAAATCTTATATTGTCCAAAACCCTCAATTGAGAATAAAACAAATAAAAACAATATCGCTATATACCGTATTCTCATCACAACAGATATTTATAAATTATTATTTCATGTTAAAAATAATCTCATAATTCAGATTTTACCCTCATCCGGGACTGCACATTATCATTAGCCTGCAGTTGGTTACCGGTAATTATTCATTGCTCATGGATCAAGACTTGAAAATATAAACTGTGGTTCTCTAATCCCTCTGTGTACCTCTGTGAAATTTTTAAAGAACTGACACGGAGAAACACTGAGATATCACGGAGTTACACAAAGAAAATCCAACCCTTGATTCGAATTATTCATTATTCATTGTTTCCGCCAAAGGCGGACAGGATTTTTTTCATCTTTTCATCTTTTCATCTTTTCATCTTTTCATCTTTTCATCTTCAAATTGACTAATTGTTTTATTGTTGAATTGTTTATTCGTTTTTTTCCCGCCAAAGGCGGACAGGCATTGATCATTGTTAATGATTGGGTCCGCCGGGTGTAGGAACAGCAAAAGTCTGCCAGTTATCGGCACCATCGCCATAACGTCCATAGCTGTAACCGCTGATGGTTTGAGCCGGATAGGCAATCTCATCAATTTTCACAAGCGAATCTTTTTCATTTTTAAAAAACAGTCCGATATCTTCACCGCTTGCGCTCAGATTGAAGTTGGTATGAATTTGTGTTGCCACAATATTCAATGTATCGCACCATACCACCAGAAAACCGTTAGCGGGAATTGTCCATACCGGCAGTTCATATTTAAGCGGTTCGAGTGAACCTTTGTCTGTACAGAACCATTTTCCCGATTCAAACGTTATCGGTTTATTGGACGTATTATAGAGTTCAAACCAGTCGGTTGCCTGATTGAACTCGTTCATATTCACCGAGCCTTTGGCAACAATTTCGTTCACTTTTATTACTCCGGGAACAATGGCAGCAGCTGTAGAATCAGCTATAACCGGTATGGGCTCAACATTCCGGTCTTTAGTACATGAGCTGAGGGCCGCAAGCGCGAGTACACAACCCAGCATCCAATTTATTCGAATCATACATTATATTTATTAACTCCCAAAAGTAAAAAGATTTCTGATATCTCTGCGAATAAGACACACCATTATGTACGACTCCATCCTGCATACGCAGGATGGAGTCGTTTATGGCCATTAAACCTTACTGTGCAAAAACAATCGTTTTCGTTCTGTAAAGCCCGTCAGCTGCAGTTACTCTGAGGAAATAAATTCCTCCGTTCAGGTTAGCGCGAGGGATGGAAAAGCTGTTACTTCCTGTAAGTACCCTGTTCATCACTTCGCGCCCGTTGATATCATACAGGCTGAGCACGGCATTATCAGGAGTTCCGGAAGGGAATTCAACAATAAAATGGTCGTTCGCCGGATTCGGATATACAAGCATCGGGCTTCCGGTAACGATTTCTTCAACGCCAAAGTCGCAGGGCTGGTGATACGGGAATCCGGGTGAACCGCCCCAACAACCGAGGAACCAGCTACCCGGTTCGCTCTTGTTCCAGAGAGAATCAATTCCTTCAAGTGTATAACCGGTACCGGCAGCATCGGGCCAGGGCAGGGCAGCATGATAAACCATGGCATTATAAAGAAGACCGGCAGGTTTATAAAGTCTGACGGCATCACGTGATGAACCGAAGCCAAAGCCGAAGGAGCCGCGCCATTCGCCAGCCCACACGTAAACAGCTCCAAACTTAGCAGCATCGCCCACCAGCACCAGGTAACCGTTTGCCGGAATGACCGTCGCGGCAGGAATAGCCCAACCGTGTGCGTCATTATCATCGCTGAGTTTCCAGTTAGAAACATCGATGGGAAGTCCGGTAACATTGTGCAATTCTACCCAGTCGCCGCCGTCAATGGCAACATTTGATTTATAATTCAATTCACTGAAAACAATATCATAGTTGCACGGCACAAAAGGCCCGCCGGGCGATCCGCCTACACAGCCATCGAACCAACTGCTTCCAAGATTCGGGTCAAGCGTATCATTTTTCAGCTCAAGAGTCGTACCTAAACCGTCGGCACACATGGGCCAGGGAATGGTATCATAATACTTCACTTCAAGGTACAGCACGTTTCCATTGTCGAAAAGGCTGATATTCTCGCTTGAATTATTCAGTCCGATACCGGTGGGTCCGAGCACAGGCACACCCGGATGAACCGCATGAAATTTAGTTGTATCTTCAGCCAGCACGAGGTATCCTCCGGCAGGAATAACGGTTGTAGTCGGTATCATAAAATCGTTAATCAGACTGCTGTCTTTAACATGCCAGCCGGAAACATCAATACTTCCTGTACCATAGTTATGCAGTTCAATCCAGTCACCTGATTTACGTGTTGAGTCGGGATGATAGCAAATTTCACTAATCGAAATTTTAGCTACGGTTGCCACTCCGTTAAACCTGGCAATAAGTGAATCGTTATGCGAAATATTATACGTAATGGATTGATTAGAATTTGCTGTTGAGAAGGTGGCACAAGGCTTCCAGTTGTTAAACGTAAATCCGGGATTGGGAATAGCGGTAAGAGTTACCGGATTCCCGTCGAAGTATACTCCTGTCCAAGGCAGTGAATCAGGAATGATAGTACTGATCTTGATTTTTCCGGCATTGGGCGGTTCCACGGCGAGTGTTACATTCTTCTGCCCGTTGAGGTTGAATTCTGCTTCAACAAAATCGCGGGCATAACTGAGCCTCCAGTCCCAGAAATTATGCATACGATTCACAACAGAATCCCATTGTGCCATGGAATGCACAGACAAGGCCGAATCGCCCCATTTTGCAATGGCACGAGGCATTTCGGGTGCAATGGAATCATGGAAGCTGTTGGTAAGCGCATGCATAGGTGCAGGCTGAAAGGTAGTATTCATGATATCGGCATAGCGATTGATGAAGTAATTCTTGTACGTAGAATTATTCAGCATTTTCTTCATCATATAGGTATAGAAATTCGAATCGGCGGGATGGAGGCCGGTGTATAGTTTATCTTTCCATGCAGAAGTGGTGCCCTGATCGAAATCAATAAATAGCATGCGCCAGCGTGCATTCGGTTTGTTCTCGCGCCACAGCTTGATGTTATTGGTCCAGTCGCCAATCCAGTCATCGTTCACGAGATATGTTTCAAGAATAAACCAGTCGGTAAAATTATCGAGATCCCAAACGGTATTCATTTGCTGAATTCCCGTTGAGCCTGAGAAACTATGCGACGACACATAATCAACCATATCATAAAATGCGGTCTGCGTGCCGGCCGGAACGAAATTATCAAGACCAACCACTTTAATAATATCCACACTATCGGGATTAACACTTCTGTTTTCTGCAAGATATTGTTCATCGGCAATTTCGCGGATGTTTCCAATACCCCAGTATGAGCCATTCAAAAAGAGGTTCACGGGATTATAATCCTGGATATCCTGACCAAGACTTGCAACGGCACGGTGGGTTATAGCATCACGGAAGTGTGTATTCATCCAGTCGCTGCCACTGTTCCTCAACCTGAAACTTTTAAATTTATTGATGGGCTTATCGGGAAACAGTTGGTAGTTAAAAGTGGAACTGTCGTAATACGTTTTGGCTTCAACAAGAAATGTTTTCTGCGGCAGAGCGCGTGTATAATTACCATCAATAGAAAGGTTATTGTCCATGGAAAACTTACGCTGATGGTCTTTCCCGAAGTATTCAATATGTCCTTTTACTCTTTTGCTCCACCAGAAATTGCCGCCCCTGTAAGGAAAGGTTGCGGCTGCATAAGGTCCTTTAACGTAAATCCCTTTTTCGGCATTCCAGAGATTGGCCGTTTCTGTTTGCAATGAGACCACGGGAAGTGTGGAGTTAAAATTGATAACATAGGTTCCGGTTGCCACTTCCCCCGACATCAACCCACTGCTTATAACTCTTGCCCGCAGCACCGTTGTAGAAGAAATGCTGACCGGTCCCGAATAAAGATTATCGGAAGTTGTGGGAGTATTTCCACTTTTGGTATAATAAATATTCGCTCCGCTGAGAGAACTTGAAATGCTTACCTGCACTGTGCCGGGATAAAAGCCGGGTGCCAGCGAGAATACCGGTTCCGGAGTAATGGCAGCGGCATAGTTCAATGTTGAATTTGTATAACTTGGTGTGGTTACGCTAGAGTAATTCCATGATGCGGCTCCGTCAGGAATACGCAGATACGAATAATCAACCGGCAGCGAAGGTACATTGACCTGATCGGCAACAACACCGCCTGCATCAGTAAGAGTAAGTGTTTCGCCCGAAGCGTCTATTTTAAAATTGGTCAATAACTGAATTTCTTTATTGAACCATGTAGGAGGAGAATTCCAGTAAGAATTCGCATCTTTTAATCCGATGGCCAGATACGGAATGGCAATCATGTCGGTTGAACTGATATCCGTATTGTGAATTTGCACCGCCAGTACATTGGTTCCATTGTGCAAAGCAGCAATAATATCCTGAGGATTTATCATGTGGCATTCGGGCAAACCTCCCTGCTCAATCATTCCTTCGTGCCTCACATCAGCAGTTTCGTTAAAGGGCGGAATATCAGGATCTACATTGTTGCGGCATATTTCCACATTGTTCAGATAGGCAACATAGCCATCGTCGTAGTCAATGGCAAGCAATGCCATCGCAATTTTTGAGACATCGGTAATGGTAAATGTTTTCCTCATATACAGGCTTACGGTGGCAGGAATGATTGTCACTGCATTGCCATCGCCATATCCAATAGGTGTAACGCCGTCTGTCCATCCAGAATCATCAAAGAATGAATGGCGCCATGTTGCAGGCGGTTCGGATGTACCTACAAAATATTTCCACGTATCACCCTGCGCGATGGGCATTTCCCAATGATTGCACACATAGGGCGTATTGAGTCCTCCTGCCCACACAATCAAATGTTCAGCCGGGTCAATGCTGATATCCGGAAAACGCCATTTATACGGATCGGTAGTATTGTCAGACAAACCCCACTGATTGAGACTCACAGCCGAAGCTCCGCTGTTAAAAATCTCAATCCAGTCATTGCGGCCATCAATGCCGTAAATGGTAGTAGCATTACCGCTTACCACTTCATTTATCAGTACCTGCGACATTGCAGAAGTGCACAGAACCAATAAAAATGCGAAACAAAGGGTAGTTCTTCTCATAAGAAGGGATATAATAGGAAATAATTATTACAAATATAATATGTTTTATACTGAGAAATAGTTAAAATCAATGTAATAATGAATTTGATAAAAGAAAAGTAAATATTTCTAATTGATTATCGTCGACCGCCACGGTATACACATCAAATTCAGGCACAACAAGCGCAACTATTGGGAGTGGATACTTTAAAATAATCACGTATCGCAAATATTTTGTTAAATTGATTGCATCTACTAAATTGGTATAGTATTTTTGAAACTCATTAAAAACATTTAATATGAAAAAATCTACCCTTGTATTATTTGCTGCGATACTTAGTTTCTGCAGTATTCAGATTGCAAGATCACAACCGGTACCTGAGATTTTATGGTATAAATTTGACGTCGCGGGAACCAGTGTGACCAATTATGCGAGCGCACCACCCGCCGGTACGGCAACAGGCACTCTGAACGGTGGTCTTACTCAAGGCGGCACAGGTCAATGCGGCCACACTCTTATTGGCACCGGTGCAGCAAGCAGTACCGACTATGTGAACACGGGATGGGCTACAAGTTTCCCGACCCGGGGATGGACAATTTCCTTCTGGACTTCAAACATTGGTCCGAGCGCTACGCTGTTTTATATTTTTGGGGATGCCAATTCAGGAAGTTTCCGTTGTTTTACCAATGGCGTTGCCGGAGCAAATAACTGGATATTGAGGGGTCCGTTCACAGATGTTCCGGTAACTGGAGCCGCCATTGTAGCACCCACACTCACTACGTTTGTGTATGATTCACTGGCAGGAAATATCAAAGCTTACGTCAATGGAGTACTTGTGAACACCGTAACCGAAGCTCCTATCACAATAAGCGGTGCCGGACCCTACAAGGTTTGCGGTTATGCAACAAATGTGGGACTTCCTGCCGCGGGTAATATGGATGAATACCGTATTTACAACCGTCCGCTTTCGGCAGCCGAGGTTATGCAGCTTATGTATCCTCATACCAGTTCAACGATTAACGTTACAAAATGTAATTCTTATACATCACCCAGCGGACTGCACACCTGGACGAGCCCGGGCACGTATAATGACACTATCCTTAATGTAGCAAACTGCGACAGTATCATCACCATAAACCTGAATATAATTACTGAAATCTTCAGGAATTTAACAGTAACTGAATACTTCTCATACACTTCTCCCAGCGGACTATATACCTGGACAAACAGTGGTATATATAACGACACGATTCCAAGCGTGGGCGGCTGCGACAGTATTATTACTATTGACCTTACTATCCGCACGAATCCTGAACCGGGTCTGCTGTACTACAAATTTGATGAAAGCGGAACCACCGTAACTAATTATGGTGTTTACCAGCCGGCAGGTACGGCAACCGCCACCCTTACGGGCACAATAACGCAAGGCAACAACGGACAATGCGGAGGTGCGCTGATTGGTACGGGTGGTTCAGGAAACGTAGATTATTTGAATACCGGATGGGCAACTTCACTCAACAATACATCCTGGACCATTTCTTTCTGGTCATCTGATATTGGAGCCGTTTCGCCGGCGACCTACATTTTTGGTGATGCGACTGCAGGAAGT
The DNA here is from genome assembly GCA_037133915.1 of Bacteroidota bacterium. Classification (NCBI taxonomy): domain Bacteria; kingdom Pseudomonadati; phylum Bacteroidota; species Bacteroidota bacterium. The sequence goes on along the minus strand of JBAXND010000038.1, from coordinate 24,992 downwards.
TTCAGGTGTTTTACTGGCGGCGCCGCCGGAACAAACAACTGGTTGTTGAGAGGGTCATTTAACGAAGTTTATGCTAACGGTGCGGCAACCACAAGCCCTACACTTACGACCTTTGTGTATGACAAGAATCTGGGTAATATCAAATCCTATGTAAATGGAGTACTTAATTCTACCGTTGCACAGCCACCCCTTTACATCAGCGGTATGGGATTTCATGTTGGCAGTTATAATTCAGGTCCCGGACTTCCCCTGAACGGACTGATGGATGAATTCCGCTTTTATGACAGAGCGCTTTCTCAACCCGAAATTTTGGCGCTGCTTGATTTGTCCACGACAGGCTCAATGTCCACGACCGTATGCGACAGCTATGTATCACCCAGCGGCAACTATACATGGACAGGCAGCGGTATTTATAACGACACCATACCAAACATGGCAGGGTGCGACAGTATCATTACGATAGACCTTACCGTGAAACATGCCACTTCGTCTACGATTAATCCTGAGCAATGCTATAGTTATCTATCACCCAGCGGTAACTATACATGGACCACATCGGGTTTATATAATGATACCATCCCGAATGTTGCCGGCTGCGACAGCATCATTGCAGTGAATCTCACTATTGATAACAGTACTACCGGGGCTATTTCTCCGGAAGTTTGTTTCAGTTATGTTTCGCCCAGCGGGCTGCATACATGGACTTCATCAGGTATGCATGCTGATACTATACCGAATGTGGCCGGTTGCGATTCTATCATAAGTATCAATCTTACTATTAAAACAGTTGACACAGCAGTCACCCAAAGCGGAATAACGCTCACTGCTTCAGCATCCGGTGCAACTTATCAGTGGCTTGACTGCGATGACGCCTTTGCCGAAATAACGGGTGAAAACGCTCAGTCTTTTACACCCGATTCGGATGGCAATTATGCGGTTGCTGTAACTCAAAACGGATGTACGGATACATCAGACTGCCGGAATGTAAGCGGTACAGGTATTTCAACTACAGAAAAGGCAGGACGTATCAGCGTGCAGCCAAACCCAAGTACCGGACTCATAACGATTACGGCAGAATCGACACCTGCCTTAATAGAGATTTCGGATATCCGCGGCAGCAGAATAATGAAGATAGTCCCTTCAAATCAGGCGACCGTCATTGATTTAAGCGAGCTCGAACCCGGGATGTATATGGTAAAAGTACTTCTGGAGAAGAATGTTTATGTAAACAGAATTATCCTCACCAGATAACTTCTTATCTATAAAAAAAAGGCTGCCTGTTGAGGGCGGCCTTTTTTTTGTGCTCACTTCTTCAATTTGGGCTTGATTAATAAAATTCCGGCAATATATTTCGGCGGAATCTGAGTTGGCGGCACCTTGAAATCGAACCAGTCCCGGAGAGGAAAATCGAAGCCGTTGTCGTGAATATAATTGTACAAAGCTTTCGCAAGTCCGCTTCCGAATTTATCATGCGGGCCGCCCGTTTCATCGATGTGATTGCACCCGTTTTGTGTAAACGAATCAGCAGTTCCATCTACTTTTTGAACTCCGAATTTCTCAGGATGCATTCCAACGGTGCTGTGTACCGTCATGGCAAAACGATGCCAGAAGGCACTCTGAATAAGTTTTTGCTCAAATAGCTGACGTACTATTTCAAGTGAGTCTATTGTTTCTTGTGCTGTCTGCGTAGGAAAGCCGTACATCAGGTAAGCATGAATCATAATTCCCGATTTGCGGAAAGCATCTGTAACCCTTGCCACCTGCGCCACACTTACCCCTTTTTGCATTTTCTCAAGCAGGCGGTCGGATGCAACTTCCAAACCGCCCGACACCGCAATGCAACCCGACTTTGCCAGCAGTGCGCACAATTCTTTTGTAAATGCAGTTTCAAAACGAATGTTGGTCCACCATGTAATGCTTAGTTTGCGGCGCAGTATTTCCTCCGCCAGTTTTCGTAAAACTGCAGGCGGTGCCGCCTCATCCACAAAATGAAATCCTCGCTGACCGGTCTGTTTGATGATGGCCTCTATACGATTGCACAATACTTCAGCGTCGGCAGTGCTGTATCTTTTAATATAATCAAGAGAAACGTCGCAGAAGGAACAGCGGTGCCAGTAACAGCCATGAGCAAGTACCAGTTTATTCCATCGGCCGTTGCTCCACAGGTTGTGCATGGGGTTGGTAGTTTCCGTTACCGAGATATAATCATGGATTGGCAGCCCTTCGTAATCGGGTGTTCCACATTCGTTATGTTCAAAATCCTTTTCAGTTGCCGTATTCACAAAAATCACATTTCCCTCTTCAAGCAAAAACGTTCGTGCAAGCGGTTTCTCACCTTTTAAAATATGTTCTAACAATTTCAGTAAGCACAATTCGCCATCATCCAGGCAAACGTAATCAACAAGTTTGAAAAGACGTGCTTCGCTCAGATGTCGCAATTCAGTATTCACAAAGCCGCCGCCCATCACAACAGGAATCTGCGGATAGTGTTGTTTTATGTATGCCGCCGAGCGCAGCGCCATTATCAGATTTCCCGGAAACGGAACCGTGAAACCAATAAGCTTTGGCTGATGCTCTTTAACAGACGCATCGAGCAGTTCGCACATTATTTTGGTAATAAGCGAATCTGCTTTCAACTCATCCAGCACCATATCAAAACTGAATGCATTCAGTCCAATCTGTTCGGCATAGCGGCTGAATCCGAATCGACTGTCGATGCATTCGGCAATAAAATCGCCGATATCTTCAATAAATAATGTTGCAATAAATGTGGCTCTGTCTTGTACACCATCGCTTCCGAAGTGCCATTCAAGATCCTGCTGAATATTGAACCTTCCTGCCTGCGGCAAGATACCATTGTTTATGGCATGTGCAAAAGTGCTGTCTTTCCCCTGCAAATAGGCAATCACAGCGTCAATATGCCGTACATATCCGGCAGAGGAATTCAGTATTTTTTTAGCGTTGGCAGAACATTTTTTACTTTTCACACTTTCAAACATTGCTTGCAAGCCATCAGCAGAAAGCATTTTAAGGATGCATCCGATACCCAGATCGAGCTGTGAAACCTTGTAATTATGCTGTTGCAGAAATCCTTTCAGACAGGGCGTGGCAGGATAAGGCGTATTCAACTGAACAAACGGAGGTGTTATAAGTAACAGGTCTGAAGGTACCAAAGCAGTGCTGTATTGTTTTTGTAAAAGTAGAAAATTAAGTAATAGGTAATTGGTAATTGGTAATAGGTAAAATTATGACTTACGATGCGCGAAAATGGATTTCGGCTACGCGTCAACTTTTGACTTTTGACTTTCGACTTAAGCCTTTGTTTTCTATCTTTGTGTTAAACGATTTCAATCCATGAACAAATCATTGGTTATTATACTTTTGCTTATGAGTATTTTTTCGTCGGGCTGTGATGGCCAGAACAGCAATAAACCAAGACCCGGCGACCGTCTTCCGGCTGTTGCGGGACAATTCTACGAGGCAGATTCTATGGCGCTCATCAAAAATCTGTCTTCACTTTTTGCACAGGCAAAGCCATGTAACAATGAAAATGTTGCAGCCATCATCACGCCCCATGCAGGTTACATTTTTTCGGGAGGTGTTGCCGCAAGCAGCTTCAATCAAATTAATCCCGAAAGAAAATATAAAACCATTTTTATAATAGGCTCAAGTCACCGCATGGCATTCAAGGGTGCATCAATTTATTGCAATGGAGATTTTATAACTCCCTTGGGTCGTGTAAAAACAGACACATCACTTGCCCGAAAGCTAATCAGGGAAAATTCAGTATTTGCAGATTATCCCGAAGCTCACAAAAGCGAACACTGCATAGAAGTTCAATTGCCGTTTCTGCAGTTTCATATGAAGAAGGAATTCAGCATTGTTCCGATACTTATCGGCACCGACGATATTGCAACGGTTAAGAAAATTTCGAGTGCATTGAAGCCCTATTTCAACGATGAAAATCTGTTTGTGATAAGCTCCGACTTTTCGCATTATCCAAAATATACAGATGCCGTTAAGGCTGATAAACTGACATCGGACGCCATCCTGAGCAATTCACCTAAAAAATTGCTGGACGTGCTTAACACCAATGAAGCCGCAGCAATCCCGAATCTGGTTACGAGCCTGTGCAGCTGGACATCCGTACTTACCCTGATGTATCTCACCGAAAACAACAGTGCGGTGCACATTACCGAGCTTGAATATAAGAATTCAGGCGATGCCGGTGTAGGCGATTCATCCAAAGTTGTGGGATATACGTCGATAGTTTTCACGCGCGAACAATCGCAGAACAGCGGTTTCACCATCACCGAGAAAGATAAAAAAGAATTGCTGAATGTTGCGCGCAGCACGCTGACAACCTACATCAAAGAACATAAGCTGCCCGTAATTGATTCATCAGATTTTTCAGGCACCATAAAACAGCAGTGCGGAGCTTTTGTAACACTTAAGAAAAAAGGTGACCTGAGAGGCTGCATCGGCAGGTTCATTGCAGAAAGCCCGCTTTATCTGACAGTTCGTGATATGGCTGTTGCCGCAAGCACACAGGACCCGCGATTTACGGCAGTTACAACAGATGAGCTGAAAAGCATTGACATAGAAATATCTGTACTTTCGCCCTTGCAAAAAATTACATCTATTGACGAAATTGAAATGGGCAAACACGGCATTTACATCGTGAAAGGTTCGTCAACCGGAACATTTCTGCCTCAGGTAGCCACCGAGACCGGATGGACCAAAGAACAATTTCTGGGACATTGTGCACAGGACAAGGCAGGCATTGGATGGAACGGATGGAAAGATGCCGACATTTATATTTACACGGCTGTTGTGTTTGGAGAAAAAGACATTAGACGTTAGACATAAGACTACAGACATAAGACATAAGACAAAAACAAAAAAAGTCATGGGGTTGCCATGACTTTTTTTTGTAGCGCAATCGCCCCTATTTATTCTTTTCGGGGCATTTGCTGCGGTATGTTTTTAAAATCTCAATGGTGTTCTCGTTCTTGGGATCAAGGCCAATGATACGGTCCCAATAGCCTATAGCAGTGCAGGGATCTTTTACAGTAAAGTAGTAATAAGCGGCAAGGTAACCGTAGCAAATTACAAGGTCTTTGGCATTCTTAACGGAGTCAACCTTTGCGTAATTGATGTACGTTTCAAAGTATGGTTTAGCTGTATTGTTCACAGTATCGAGTGTTGAAATGATAAGCGCCCGATAGAAGAAGCTTTTACCACCTTGAAAATCGGGTTTACTCTTCGTTACATATGCAAAGGTAGTATCAGCTTTGAGTAGTATTGTCCGGTCTTTGGTTGTTTGACCAAAGCTGTAATATACCCTACCCAGATTATAATAATCAGCGAATGATGCTTTACATTCAGTGCGCGCGATTTTCATTTCATAATACTTGGCAGCTTCGGTATAGTTTTTCATCTTATTGTAAGCAGCGGCAATATCAGAAAGCACATCGCAGTTTGACGGATCCATGCCGATTACTTTTTTAAAATTCAGGATAGCCAATGAATCTTTACCGTTTTTAGACAGTATTTTGCCATAGTACGAATAATCGGAAACCAATATTTTATCTACAGTTGCCAGCCTGAAGAATTTCTCCATAGCTACGATGGCCTTGTCGTATTTTCCGGTTTCAAAATAGCAATAGGCAAACGCTCTGTTGATATCGTTACTCGAAGAATCTACCATAACAATTTCATTCAGTATCACAATAGCGCCCGCGTAGTCTTTAGTGTCAATTAATACAGAAACATAACGTCTCTTTGCATTCAGATTGCCCGAAAGTTCGAGATACTTTTTAAAGTTCGCTTTTGCTTTCTCATTCTGATTGGCACGCATGTATATTACACCCAGTTCGAGATATGCCGGAGCAAAGGTTGAGTCGATACCAATGGCTTCTTTATAATAGCCAATCGCTTCCTGCCAGTTTTTGGCACGTACCCAAAGCTTACCCAAACGAAGTTTTGCGCTGGGTGATGCGGGATTCAGTGACTGTGCCATTTTATACATGGAGATAGCGTTCGAGCCATCATTGTTTTCCAGATAGACATCGCCATAAATCAGGTAAATATCTGCATTTTTAGTATCGAGCGCAACAGCTTTTTCCATGTCTGACATAGCCGTGGTAACATCTTTCAAACCGGTACAAATGAGCGCTTCTGCAATTTTTGTATACGTAAGCGCCTGCATCTCCTTGCTCAGAGTAGATGTTTTATTCGTCTTGCTCGGGAATTTCGCTATCGCTTTTTCAAAATAGGATTTGGCTCCCGGCATATCGCCTTTAAAGATGGCAATTTTCCCAAGCCCCACGAGACACAATGGATTTGCAATATCCATTTCAGAACCTTTCTGAAACTTCGCCTGAGCTTTATCAACAGCTTCTTTCATGGACACCGTTGCTGTGTCGGCAAGATACGAGCGCAGGTAGTTATCGCCTGCGTAAAAATAATTAACGCCATTGGCGGGTTCTGCAGCTATAAGCTGGTTGAACATTTCTTCAGCTTTGTCAAACAATTCGCTGCGTGTAAGCCGAATGGCCTTGTCGAGTGACTGAGCTTTCAGGCTTATACCCGTAAGTACAATCAAAACGAGCGACATTAAAATTTTAGCGATTCTGCTGGTAGTTGGTTTCATGTTGTGTTCCTCCACTCTCTGGTTCTCAATATTATCTGGTTTGTATAAGTCTTATTGGCATTGTGGCCGGCACCAATCCTGATTTAAGTACGATGCGTTGCCCCTGATCGCCGGCAATAAAAGAGGCAAAACCTGTGCCAAGTCCTGCGAATGATTCGCGGCAAATGATATACACCTCACGGCAAAAGGGGTATGAACCTTCGGCAATGTATCCCTGATATGGTTTCAGGAAGGGGCCAATGCCCTCAGTGTCGCCTTCACCCACAACACCAACGATACGCATTTTTTTCATAAATGAGTTTGATGTAGTATCGTCGCGGTCGCTGATCCAGTTAACGCTGATGATGCCGATGGCATTTTTTGATTTCTGTACATAATTTACCACTTCCTCGTTCGAATTTACAGCAAAGCAATTTGCAGGAAACTTACCGGGCACTTTGAATTTCTCTCTTATATAACGGGGGTTTCCTGATTTGCTGTTATCAAATACAACCGTTAAACTGTCGGACGATGATTTTGGGTTCACCTGATTCCATTTGCTGATTTTGCCAAGAAAAATATCACGAATCTGGTCGTAACGGAGCGTTGAATCAGGATTATCATTATTCACAATGAAAGCAAGCGCATCGTAAGCAATACATGTAGTACGCGGAATCAGTGATTTGCTGCGCAGATATTTATCTTCATCATCGGTAAGTTTCCGGTTTGCAATAATGGTCCGAACCGAATCGTTGAGCAGATCGTTGAAAGCGTCTACTTCTGTTTTATAGGCAGCATTGATAACGGCATATGTGTAGATGCGTTCAAAAACATCCACCTCAGCTTCGATAAGTAATTTATACGATTCATCGACGCTGATTTTAATATTGCCGCGTGTAGGTGTTTCGTCTATTTTGGTACCGCTTCCGCAGGAAAGAAAAAACAGACTCACAACAAAAAGCAGTAAATAATGCATCTTCCGTTCCATCGTCTTAATGTTTATAATTTCTTAATTTGGGCCATGTTCTGGCTAAGCGGAATATCCCGTAAAGCATAAAAAATACAGCGAAAATAACCTTTACTTCTTTCTGTATCTGAACAAATTTGGGTGAAACAAGAAGGTAAATACCAACTCCAATATAGGTAACAACCATCACCAGGCTGAAGATATTCATAAAACTAAAATTCCATTTTCTGCCCATATAAATTTATTGAAGGTACTATTTAGAAAACGGTATTCAACTCAGGATATTTCGCCGTATCCTTATCCAAAGCACCCGTTTACTGATGCAAAACTAATAAATTTAATGAATGTCGGGTAAAATATCCCAAAATCATCATATCTCCTATTCTACGGTTTTCGCTCCACTTTTTCAAGGATATCCTTCATCATTTCGATCTGTACTTTTTGAATTTCGAGCAGTTCCTGTTGCTGATGCATAATCAGATGGTCAATTTTTTCGTGCAGCATGCGTATTTCCAATTCCGATTTCAGATTAATCATATAATCTTTTTTGGCGCGTTCGCGGTCTTTGTCTTCCTGACGGTTCTGGCTCATCATAATTACGGGGGCCTGAATGGCAGCGATGCACGACAAAATCAAGTTAAGAAGTATGTAAGGATACGGATCGAATCCCTTGTTGGCGAGCATAAAAACGTTGAGAGAAATCCATACAAAAATAAAAGTACCGAACATGATAATGAACTTCCAGCTGCCGCCGAATGAAGCAACTTTATCGGCAACACGCTGCCCGAAAGTCGTGTTCTGCTGCTTGTCGACATCAACTTTATCGGTAATGGTGGTTTTATCGGTGAGTGAAGTCAGCACGGTTTGTTCGAGTTCCGTGAGTTCGCCCATTTCGCTCACCAAAGTGTCGGAAATATATTTTTGGCGGTAGTAATTCAGTTCGTCAACAGAAAGATAATTTTCTTCGGTGAATGCCGGTTTATCTTTTTGAATGATGGCAAGCAGCGATGGTCGTATTATTCGTGCCGATACTTTTTCTGTTACCGGAAATTCTTTGTTTGAAATGTCACTGATAAAGGTATTCATAATAATACTGGTTTAAATAAATAACAACTTTGCGAATTGTAACGATTGTAATCAGTTCTCCGATTTTCTCTCTTTGGAATTTTTCTTGTGTCCTGTAAGCTCATCATTCACTTCGGTCTCAATTCCTCTAAGGCTGTTTTCGCAGAATTCTATGAGTTCTTTTGCCTGCTTTACCTTTGAAGCGAGAACATCGAGCTGAATTTCGTCGTCTTCAATCCGGTCAACAAGCTTCAGCAAATCGTTGTAAGCTTTACTATAATTCGGTTTCATTGCTTCTTTTTTTCGTTATCACACTTTCAATAATTTCATTCCTTAAAATAGTCTGTATTTCATCATCCGGATTCAGGTCGGCGGGATTGGTGATAATTGTTCCGTTGACAGTAATAATGGCATACCCTTTATTAAGAATGGATTCAGGACTATAACTTTTAATAATCCGTTTCATATTCTGAAGGCTTTCGCGGGCGCCGTTCAGAAGATTTTCGGCACTTCTGAAAAAGCGGTCTTTCAGCTGAATGATTTCACTTTCAAAATTAAAATTATGCTCAACTATATACGATGCGGCTTCGGTGGGTGTTTTGAGCTGGCGTGCCATCATATCGGCAATGCTTGTATTGCGGTCGTGGCCGATGCCGGTAATTACAGGCAATGGAAAGCCGGCAATCAGGCGCGACAATTCGTAATCGTCAAAAGGTTTAAAATCTGTCTGCGAGCCTCCGCCGCGCACCATAGCCACCAGGTCGAATTGCTCTTGTGCTTCACCAATCAGCTTTAACTGTCCGGCAAGCAATGCACCGGCAGCATCGCCCTGTACCTGTGTCAGAAATTCAGTAACGGAAAATGCGTAGCCATATTTATTTTTTGTAATCACTTCTTTGAAGTCGCGCTGACCGTCGGATCCGGGAGCTGTAACCAATGCTATGCGCTGCACGACCAGAGGCAGTTCGAGTCGTTTGTTTCGTGTAACATATTGCCCGTTCACCAGACTGATGGTTTCCGGATTTTCGCTCACAAGTCGCTCCAGTGTTTTTTGCCGTTCCAGCTCGAGTTCGCCCATGGTATAGGCGTGGTCAATGTCGAGCACATCGAGACTCATACCGTAGCGGTTGTTGAAGCGTACCCTGACCTGACATGTTATTTCCAGCCCGTTCGAGAAGATTCGTCCGCTGAGTTTTTCAAACCGTTCAATGCTACCGTAAGCGTTTGCCCAGAAAACCGCCTTCATTTCGCTTGTAATAAATGCGCCTTCCTTTTCAATGAATTTAAGAAAGCACCAGCGTTTGTCGGGTTGCTTTTTTACGTCGGTAATCTCAGCTTTTATCCAGAACATCTCACCTTCAAAACGGTCGCTGATTACTTCCGCAATTTCATTCACCAGTTCCGAAAGGCGTAAATGCTGATTCATTTTTCCTTAGTTAATTACATTACAAAATAAGTACCGGCTGTGCAGAACTCAGTTTTCACAAAGTTATGGTTTTATGAATTGATAACCTCGAAAAAAAATGCACATCGCACAAGGTGTTGTGTATGCTCATGCAGAATAATAAAAGGGCGTTACGACTGGCAATGACCTGTAAGGACTTCCTTCGCAATACGTTTTTTAATCTTCACATGCTTTTTAACCATTTCTTCGAGCGTAGTTTTTTTCATGTGACCGGTAATGACATCGTTCAGATCCATCCAGTATTCGTTCGCAACGCAGATATGTGAAACAAAGCAGGTAACAGGTTTATTCATACAATGAATAATGGACAGCTCAGGCTCAAATGCGCGGTAGATATCGTATATCCGAATCTCGGACTGAGGTTTGGCGAGCAGGTATCCGCTTTTTTTACCACCGGCATTCTTTATCAGCCCGGAAATCTTCAAAGCGGCAATGATAGGATCAAGATATTTCTCAGAAAGGTTTTGATGTTCGGCAATTTCTTTCTGGTACAGCCCTGTATCGCTTTTGCTGTTTTCGTTCAGCCCCAGTTCTATCATGGTGCGTAAGCCATAGCGGATTTTAGTATTGACTCTCATAAAGCATTCGAGTTAGTGTTGATAACAAATTCACAATGCAAATTTACGCAAAATTGAGCTACATAGTATCTTATCCGATATGATTTATAGCATTCGCAAATCACAACAAAAGCAGTGAATTATAAAATATCTGAAGGCATGGGTTAATTCTTCTTCTTTGCTTTCTTCTTAGGTGCGGGAGTTGCTTCATTCTCTGCAATCAACGAGCGCCAGTCGTGAGGGCTGGCTTCCGAGAAGTCGATGGTGGCTTCGTATTCTGTTTTGTTGATAGACATCACGCTGACCGGGCGCTCGAGAAAATTTTCTATCTCAGTCAGTATTTCTTTTTCGCTGCTGCTGCAGAAAGATATGGCGACACCTCTCTTGTCGCCTCTGCCGGTACGTCCCACGCGATGCACATAGTTTTCGGCTACTTCGGGTAAGTCGTAGTTGACAACATATTCCACATCGGGGATGTCGATGCCGCGCGCGCTCACATCGGTAGCAATCAGAATTTTATTGACACCCTCTCTGAAATTTGTCATAACCTGAGAACGCTCGTCCTGGTCTTTATCGCCATGAATGGTCTGGCTGGTAATATCTACTCTTTCCAACGCGGATGCGACACGCTCGGCTCTTACTTTGGTTCGTACAAACACCAGTATCTTACTGTCGGGATGCGCTTTAATGACCTGTTCGAGGAAAAAGCGTTTATCGTCCATTTCCACAAAAGCTACCGAATGATCGATGTTCCGGGAAACGGGATCCTTGGGTGAAATCTGTATTCTGACGGCATGGCGCACCAGTCCATAAGCCAAATCTTTAATATGTTCGTTGATAGTTGCCGAAAAGAATAAGGTTTGCCGTCCTTTGGGAATGCGGCGTATGAGCTGCTGCATATCGGTGATGAATCCGAGTTCAAGCATATGGTCGGCTTCGTCGAGTACGAGTATTTCAACACCGGTAAACTTCAAAAATCCCTGGCTGGCGAGGTCGAACATGCGTCCGGGTGTGGCAACCAGAATATCAACGCGCTGCTTGAGCATGGCAATCTGAGGTGCCTGCTCCACTCCTCCTATTAATCCGAGCACGGTAAGCGGAAGTCCGAAAATTAATTCTTCAATGACGCCGGCAACCTGTATTGAAAGTTCATGCGTAGGAACCATGATGAGACAACGAACCGAGAAGGGTTCGGTAATGGCAGGGCGGGTAGTTAACAACTGTATAACCGGAATAGCATAGGCGGCGGTTTTGCCGGTTCCCGTCTGGGCAATGGCCAGCACATCTTCACCTTTCAGAATAGGCGAAATGGATTTATACTGAATATCAGTAGGTCTGCTGAAACCAAGCCTTTTGAGATTAATCTTCAGCGGTGCAACGAAATCGTATTGTGTGAACTTCATAGCTGCAAAGGTAGGAAATAAGTAAGAGTGAAGAACTAAGAACTAAAAATGGCTGTCGGAGGGGAGTCGGGAGTCGAAAGTCAAGAGTCGAGAGTCGAGAGTCGAGAGTCGAGAGTCGGGAGCCGTAAGTCGAAAGTCAAAAGTCGAAAGTCAAAAGTCGAAAGTCAAAAGTCAAAAGTCGAGAGTCGAGAGTCGAAAGTCGAAAGTCAAAAGTCGAAAGTCAAAAAAAAGACTGAAGAAATATTACCCCGGAGGGGTTTAAGGCCTGTAGAACGAATGAATGGTTTTAATCCGGCGGCTCACGGATAATGATTGTTTTATGTGGTGATGATACATGAGCCGCAATTGATGAAAGTCGTATAACAAAAGAGGTTTTAAACAGGTTAAAAGTCCTGCGGGGAAGCACGCGTTCCTGCCTGAAATAACAGGTCTTTTGTGCCTTTCATTCTATAGTATAATTGTCGTAATTTCACATGCATATTAATTATTAAAATCTTCTTAAAATGAAAGCAATCTACTCTACAGCAAAGTAAACAGCAAACAAACCAACATACGGTGCCATGAGCCTGCCGCTTCTCCATACTGCGCGCATACCAAAAGGATTCTTCATCCTGACGCTCATTGCTGTGTGCATTATCATTTCCTCAGGTTTCACCCATGCTCAGATTGCCGGCGACTACCGCTCGGCAGGAACAGGTAACTGGACCACCCTCGCCTCATGGCAGCGTTACAACGGAAGCAGCTGGCTTACTCCTACCGCCGGGCAAGGATATCCCGGGCAATACAGCGGAACCGGCAGTGTGCTTGTAAGCGCAGGACACACCATCACGATCGGGAATACGGGCATCAGCACACAACCCATGACCAAAGTTACGGTTGCCAACACCGCCACGCTTTACCTGAACGGGGGAACAAGCAGCATCGTTACCTTTTATCTCAACACACCGACTATTCTGGTTAACAGTACAACGGGAACCATCTATTTCAACAACAAGGTAAGCCTGAAGCTTCCGGTAAACGGTATTGTTTATGTTGGACTGGGCGGCCTGACAGGTACCTGCAACAACAATGTTGCCATCTGGATTGGAACGGTGGATTTTGCCAACTGCTCGGGAGCGCCGGGAAATATCTTCACTTTTGCACAGCTTATGGCCGCCGGCGCCGGCGGTACACTGGGCGCTGTTCCCGCAGCTACCGCACCCGACTGCGCGGGAGGAACCATAGGGCTTACAGGGAATTTTACAGGTGCCATCGGCGCCGCGCCCACCTACCATTGGGACGTTACAGCTCCCGGAGGCGCCGTTACAGGCTACAACACTCAAAATGTATCCATTCCTTCTGCAGCAGGCGGAACATGGATGGCCACCCTTACCGTATCAACAAACCTGAACGGGACTGTTTATACCAATGCTCAAACCATCCCGGTAACGGTAAACCCCTTACCGTCCCTAACAGGCGCAACTCAGGCAACAGCCGTTTGCGGCGGCTCGGCAGCCTTTATCAATGTAAGCGGACTGGTGCCGTCAACCACCTTTTCTCTTGAATATATGATTAACGGTGTTGCTCAGACTCCATTGACAGGATTGGTTTCGGGACTGTCGGGAACATCATCATTCACGACACCGGCTCTCACCACCGCCAATAACGGGCAGATTCTTCGGATTACACGATTAACGATTACCAGCTCACCGACCAATTGTACGAATACGTTTACTCAGGATGTGGTGCTGAGTGTTCTGGTTGACGGCAGCTGGCTCGGGAATACAAGCACCGACTGGAACAATGCGGCCAACTGGTGCGGCGGCATTCCGACAGCTTCTACCGATGTCATAATCAGACCGGCAGCTCTGTTTCAGCCGGTCATTGGCGTAGCCGGAGGTGTATGCCGCAAGATATCCATTAGCAGCGGAGCATCGCTCACGGTAAGTGGCTCAAATACGCTGAGTGTTCGCGGTGACTGGACCAACGACGGCGCATTTACGAGCGTTGCCGGCACCATCATTCTAAACGGCACTGCGCTTCAGACTATCGGCGGAAGCGTAACAACCAACTTCAGTAATCTGGAAATAGCCAACGCCGGGGGTGTGAGAACAACCGTCAATACGAGAGTTGAAGGAATGCTTACTTTAACGCTGGGTAAACTGAACCTTTCGGGAAAACTGCTTACGATAGGCACCCCATCGGCCAACGGAACAATAACAGGAGGAAGCGGTACGTGTTACATCGTGGCTTACGATAACGGAAGTACCAAAGGGACGATACGTTACAGAATCAACGATAAAAATGATGTTACTTATTTCTTCCCCATGGGCGACAATGATGATTACTCACCCTTCACCTTCACACTGAACGCCATAACCACCTCCATATCGGGCGCTTACATTGATGTTTTTGTGAAAGACAGCAAGCTTCCGGGTCTTAACCCCGGCTTAATGGATTATTTGACGCGCTACTGGGATGTTACACCCGGCGGCTCGTTCATTGACCCGAATTTTGATATACGTATGCAATACACAGATACCGATATTGAAGGTACGGAATCGAGTTACTACCCGGTAAAAACCAATGGAACAGATTGGTACACCTGCATTGAGAATGCGAACTTTGTTGCCATCAAGGTGGGAAGCGGCTATGTGGTGGAATCATCAAATGCCCTGATATGGAGCGGGGTGACACGCTTCAGCCAGATGAGCGGCGCAGGTTCTACTATTAATACACTTCCGGTTAAACTGCTGATGTTTGAAACGATGTGCGAAGAAGAATCAGGGCTGACAAATCTTGTATGGTCAACGGCTACAGAAACCAATAATGATTATTTCACCATTGAACGCAGCACCGATGCCATTCACTGGGATATTATCGCCACTGTTGACGGTGCAGGAAACAGCATCAGCACAATTACATACCGTTATGCCGACCGTTTACCGAATGAAGGTTTCAGTCCGGGAACCTGTATTTATTATCGTCTGTCGCAAACAGATTATGACGGCAGCTCGGAACAGTTTAACATTATCGGCACGCATAGCTGCGAACTTGCCGACAGCCCCGATAATATAAATGTAATGCCGAATCCGTTTACCGGAGAGCTGAAAGCCACTTTTAATTCGAAAACCAACGGTGTTACAGATATTTATATTAAAGACATCACAGGCAAAACCGTATATAAAGGTTCAATAACAACGACCGGCGGAACCAATACCTATCTGATGAACCTGAGGGCGCTTGCGCCTTCGGTGTATTTTATTCAGATTACAATCGGGAATAAAAGCCGGGTACGGAAGATTGTGAAAACAGGGAAATAAGTCGTGAGCCGAAAGAAAAAGCCACCATCCAAGTCCTTCCCCCCTAAGAAAGGGAAGGAAGTGGCGGCAACACCAAGTATCGAATTGACAGAAATATGCTAATATTGAAAGGCCCGAAATTCATAAAGTTACCGTAAAATTGTAAAGGAGAAATTGAACAAGAAAAGCACGAAGGCATAACATGGGTATGGCAAAAGTGCTGGTTCAGTACTCTGCAAATAGTTTTGCGTTTAAAGTCGTCGCATTCGCCAAGTCCGAGAAAATTCGGTCCGCCGAACAGCACGCCCTCATACACAATAAAAAATAAGATATAAATGTTGCGACAGGCACGTCAGGAAGTAAGGCCCGGAACGACCCATTTACGGCATGATTGTTGTTTTTTAATATAATTCATTAGCTATTGCATACAATAAATCTCCGTAACATGAAAAAAATTATCATTGCATTTGTTGTTGTTGCAATGTTCATGACAGCAAAAGCACAAACCCTGTCTCCCGTTAAGGACACCACAGCGAAAGTTGAAATAGCATTGGGCAGAATCGTAAATGGTACTGCTGTGATTCTCGCCAATGACCGTGGCCGGAACATGAAATTTACAACATTTGATTCACTCACAACGTTGATTGCATTTTATAAAACAGCGGCTGGGGAAATCGCAATCGACAGTATTTGTTATGATGTTACCTTTTATAAAAATACCGAAATTGTTAGAAAAAGCTTTTGCGGATTCACGTTTGCTACAGATTATATTAAAGACATTCTGCTAAGTCGGGAGTCTGTATCATTCTATGTGAAAGTAAACAGGATTGTGTTAAAGGACGGACGGACTATTCTAAACCCAAAAGTTGAAAATGAAAGAAGCATCAAATCAAAAGATGCCATGATAATGCAGGGTGTATTATTTTCTGTCGAATGATTGTAAGCACCTGCTTCGCATGCTTACAACATAATACGGCCGGGCAGGAAAACCACGAATGACATTGAACAGACTACATTTGGTTGATAAAGACTATGGTTGTAAAAACCACTGAACCAAACCTGACCAAAAAGCGAACTCCAACTTCCCTTAAAGCTTAAATATTATATAAGTTTTAGGATTTTGCTATATTTACAATCACAAACTGCCCTCGCCTTAAGCGGGGTTGCTGCTTGTAAGCAGGCAGGGGACAACTTTCAAATTTCAATTCAAGCTGTTCTTCAAATCTGAGTCTCCCGAATACAACTAACATCTAAATTCATGAAAAAACCATCAGCATCCTTCCGCAAAATAATGATTGTTGTGTTTTGTATAATAACGCTACCAACTGCTTTGTCCGCACAAACCGTTAAAATTAAACAGGGCAAAGTTACCATTAACGAAAAAGAAGTTTTTATCTATAAAGCTGCCAAATATGGCTTCAGTCTTTGTGATATGAAAACCAATGAAGAGCTTATTTTTATAAAAGAAAACCAAGGCACTATTAAGGAAGGACCTGACGCAGATAAAGATAATTTCATCATCTATAATTTCCTGAAACAAAAAATTAAAGTTGAAATTGCCAGGTACTACAGCCCTAAAACATGTATTTCGTTTTTGTTTAATGAAGGTGTATTTGACCTGGATGGAAATTTGAATTTAGAAAAAATTACCTTGTTTAAAGAAAAATATGATGAAGCTATTTCAGATAAAATAGTAATTCCAAGGTAACAGCGCGTTCAATACTGAATTTACTGCAAAAGAAATGAGTACAAGGCTGAGGAGCTCAAAGGCAGACGCGCCTGTTATTGCTCAACAAAGCGGGCGCCCAGCAATAATCCATTACAAATAATGCCGTTCCGTTATTCAAGAGAAATTATGAAAATGAGATACACTAAACTTCTAACAATACTATTCTGTATTTTTTCTTACACTTTATCCGCTCAGGTTTTAATAAACGAAGTTCAATCGTCTGATACGAACACCATAAAAGATGAGGATGGCGAGTATCAGGGCTGGATAGAATTATTTAATACCGGTAATGCTGCCGTTGATTTGAATAATTACGGTTTGACTGACGATCAGGCAAAGCCCTATAAATGGACCTTTCCCGGTGTTTCAATACAGCCTCATGATTACGTATTTGTATTCACATCAGGTAAAAATCGCAAGAAAATAATTAACCACTGGGAAACATCTGTATTTTCTTATGATTACTGGCGCTATTTTATTGGAACATCAGAGCCACCGTCGAACTGGAAAGACATTAATTTTAATGACAGCGGATGGCCACTGGGAAAAGGCGGTTTCGGTTATGGTGATGGCGATGACAGTACGTTGGTTCCCGTTGGGACACTTTCAGTATATCTGCGCAAAACATTTAATATTGCTGATACTTCAAAAATCGGCAGCGCAATTTTCAGCATTGATTATGATGACGGTTTCGTTGCTTATCTTAACGGAACGGAGATTGCCCGAAATAATGTATCAGGAACACCTCCACCCTATAATACCAATGCCACTGCTTCACATGAAGCACAAATGTACCAGGGCGGCACTCCTGAAAACTATACGATTAATCAAACGCTACTGAAAAGCCTTTTAGTAAACGGCAATAATGTTCTCGACATACAGGTTTATAACATTGACACGAATTCTTCGGACCTGTCAGCTATTCCATTTTTGAGTTTTGGGATAAGCGATAATTCTGTTTTGTTCAGTCCGCCACCGGTATGGTTCAGCGATTCTGCTTACGGATATCTGCATACCGATTTCAAAATTGATATTAATGGAGAAACCATAGTATTGACAACGCCCGCAGGTGTGATTGCAGATCAAAAATTCAGTGGATATATTGCCACCGGAAACGCTCTGGCCAGAATCCCTGACGGATTTTCTTCATGGTGTATAACAGATATTCCAACGCCCCATCAAAGCAACAATTCGAGCAGCTGCTATTCGGGATATTCACCAAAACCAACATTTTCTCTTGCCCCGGGCTTTTACAGCGGAGCACAATATATCAGTATTTCCTCATCCCTGGCGGGAGCCGAGATACATTATACAGTCAACGGAAGTATCCCTAAAGTGACAGATCCTTTATATACCGCTCCCGTTGCGGTGGACACAACAACCGTGCTGAGGGCAAAAGGTTTTGGACCTTCAGGGTATCTGCCCGGACTAACCGCGACCAACACGTATTTGATAAACGAAAACACCACACTGACCACTATTTCAATCAGTACCGATTCTACCAATCTGTGGGGTCCGACAGGAATATATGATAACTATTCGGAGAACTGGCAAAGGGAATGTCATATCGAATGCTTTGCCCCCATGGGGAAACAGCGTTTCGAACTCGAAGCAACCATGAATATGTACGGTGGGTATTCCTGCAGCTTTCCTCAAAAAAGCTTCCGCATGCAAACAGATTCATGGCTTGACAGCTCCTACATCAATTACCCCTTATTCCCCGATAAGGATATTCACTCATTTAAAAGTTTTGTTCTCAGGAATTCGGGAAACGACTGGTTTTACACCTATTTCAGGGATGCGCTGGAGCAAAAAGCGGTTCGCAACACAGACGCAGACTGGAATGCATACAGGCCATGCATAGCCTATATTAACGGGGTATACTGGGGAATTTATAATATCAGAGAGAAGAACGATAAATATTTTCCAGAAGAAAACCATGGAGCCAATCACGATAGTGTTGATATGGTCAGAAATGACTACAATACCGGGGTATTTGTCGAGTCGGGCAACATGGATGCCTACAGCAATATGTATAATTTCATTGCCAATAATGATATTTCTACATCTACAAATTATAATATTGCCAAATCAATGCTGGATGTTAACAATTTTACTGATTATTTCATTGCAGAGACATATTATATAAACGACGACTGGATAGGCTACTGCATAAATAATATAAAACTGTGGCGGGAGCGAAAGCCCAATAGCAAGTGGCGTTATATATTATCGGACCTTGATATAGCACTGGGATTCAACTGGGCGTGGATCAGATGTAATTATGAAAGGGATAAGCTTTCAGAGGCGGTGAATACCACGCTCACAAATGATCATTCGACCATGCTAAAAAAGCTTCTTCAGAATAATGAATTTAAAACGTATTTTATCAATCGCTATGCTGATTTGATAAATACCATTTTTCTTCCGGCCAACATGAACCAGCTTATTAATGGTATGAGGGATTCCATTGCAGCCGAAATGCCACGGGCACTGCTGAGATGGCAGGGCAGCGGATATGGAAGTGCGTCCATGTCGGAATGGTACAGCAATATTGATACTGTGGTTGAATTTGTAAACAACCGCCCACTGTATGCCAGAAATTATATTCAGGACCTTTTCAGCTTGACCGGACAGGTAAATGTTACGCTAAACACAAATCCTCCGGGTGCAGGAAAAATAAAAATCAGCACCGTGATTCCCGATTCATTACCATGGACAGGAGTCTATTTTAATGGCAACCCTGTAACAATTACAGCTATCCCAAATCCGGGATATACCTTTTTAAACTGGCAACCCAATACCTCTATTCCTTCGGGTAATACCAACCAGTCAATTACATTGAATATTGCCTACAGTGAACCATTCGTTGCAAATTTCGCGGGTAGTCCGGCGCAGGCAAAAATAACATTCAGCGAAATAAATTATCATTCAGATCCAGGCAGGAATGCCGGTGACTGGATTGAACTGCACAATTATGGCTCAACATCATTGGATATTTCCGACTGGTATTTTCAGGATGAAAATTTTTATAATAAATACATATTCCCGACTGGAACTGTTGTCCCTCAAAATGGCTACTTTGTACTTTCTTCTGACACGTCATTATTTATTTCCCGTTTCCCAGCATTACACCCTGATGGATATTTAAGTTTTAATTTTAGTAATTCAGGAGAAAAACTTTCGCTTTTCGATAATTTTGGCAATCCTGTAAAGGTTGTTATCTATGACGATTCCATTCCATGGCCCAAATGTGCTGACGGTTATGGCAGAACCCTTGAATTGAAATCAGACTCGGCTAATCTGAACGACGGGCATAATTGGTTTGGCGGGTGCATAGAAGGCTCGCCCGGAGCACCATTTTCAGCCTGCAACGAACCAATTATATTCAGTGAAGTCAATTACAATTCATCATCAACAGCCGATGCCGGAGATTGGGCAGAAATACATAATACAACGGCCTACCCCATTGATTTATCCGGATGGAAATTTACAGATGATAATGACCAGCATATTTTTACGATACAACCAAACACAGTGCTTCAAGGAAAAGGATACTTAGTGCTGTTCAGGGACAGTTTAAAATTTACTTCTCAGCATCCGCTTGTCACTGACAAATGCGGGCCTTTTTCATTCGGATTAAGCAGCGCCGGTGATATTTTAAGACTCTATAATCCATTGAGCGGAATTAACTTTTCTATGGCTTACGATGTAATACAACCATGGCCGGTTCTTGCCAATGGTGGTGGCTATACCTTAGAGCACGATACCACAAAAAATGATTTTTCTGATGGCACTTCATGGTTTGCAGGATGCCCCGGAGGAAGTCCGGGTGAGCCTTATTCTTCGCCGTGTAGCGCATCAGTTCACGAACAGAGCAGCATCATATCTATCCGAATTTATCCCAATCCTGCTCAGGAAAATTTAATGATTGATTACACGCTCGACAAAGATTCTTATTTTATTCTTTGTGATATTTTAGGAACACAAAGAAAATCCATAACGCTTGATAGCGGCGCAAAAACAGAAAGAATAATTTTAACCGGATTACCTGATGGATTCTATGTATATTCAATTTGTGATAAGAATGGTAATAAGATAAAAACGGGAAAACTAATTATTCAGAAATGACAGGCAGCGGGGGAATCCGGCGCAACATATAAGCACTTCCCGCCACGGCGGGGCAAAACATGCACCACAAGAAAGAAACGCGCATGACGTTAAAAAGACATCAATAGTGAATTAACTAATAATAAAAAAAGGAGAACAAATTATGCCTATTGTACAAATTTCAATATTGCCGCAGTCAGCAGAAAAGAAAGCTGAAATGTCGAAAGTAATAACCGACGAAATCCATCGCATCACGGGAATCAGAAAAGAAGCCATGATAATTTTATTTTATGAATTGCCCGCCGAGAATTGTGCTGATGGCGGCGAAATGCTTTCCGAAAAATTTAAAAGAATGGAGCCCAAAGGATAAGACATTGAAAAAATTCAGAAATATTGTTACAACAGATTAATAAAAAACTACTTCCCGGAAATTATTTTTTTGCTCCCAATTGGATTATCCTTGGCGTAAACAATGCTTGTAATCTTCATTGTAAAATGTGTGATGTGGGCACAAAAAGCAATGAAACAATTTTTGCGCAAAACCTGATGGGTACTGAGCCGTTGAACATGCCATCAGAGCTGATCAGGAAGGTTATTGACCAGACTGCTCAACATTTTCCAAAAGCAAAACTGGGTTATGCTTTTACAGAGCCGCTGATATATCCACATCTTGAAGAATCGCTACAATATGCCTTTAAGAAAAACATTAAAACTGCAGTAACAACGAATGCGCTGACATTAAAACAAAACGCAGCCAAATTGGTATCGGGTAATCTGGGCGAATTGTATATTTCGCTGGACGGGCCACAGAAAATCCACAATGAGATAAGAGGAAATCAACAATCATTTCAAAAAGCTATCGAAGGCATCGACGAAATATATCGGTTAAACCCGTCGTTACCCATTTCTATTTTTTGTGTAATTACTGAATGGAATATTGGCCATTTAAATGAATTTGCACGCTTCTTTAAAGATTATCCCATACAAACAATGGGGTTTATGCATACAAACTTTACCCCACAATCCGTTGCCGACCATCACAATACGTTATGGGGAAACGCCTACAAAGCGACCTCTTCCAATGTTGACTTCACAACTATTAATAATTATAATCTTGAGCTATTGTGGGAAGAAATACAACAACTGAAATCACTGAACTGTAATTTCCCGGTTACGTTCTCACCTGAAATAGCCACCAAAGAGAAACTGGTCGAATTTTATAAAAATCCTGAAATAAAAATCGGAAAAAGTTGCAGTAATATTTTTGCTACTATAATGATAAAATCTGATGGCAGTGTTATTCCTGCTCACGGCAGGTGTTATAATCTGCAAATAGGAAATCTATATTCCGACAACTTAAAAGAAATCTGGCATTCAAAGGTTTTAGCCAGATTCAGGTCTGATTTAATGAAAAACGAAGGACTGCTCCCCGCTTGCAGCAGATGCTGCAGTGCTTTTTAAAATTTCGATAATGTTGCTTAATTGCACCCCGTTCCATGTGTCATTTCATAAACAAATTTATTTGTATATTAGCACAGCTCAGAGTCGGCAATGCAGTATCGGCAGATTCGGTAAGGACAAATAAAATAATTTCTTCTAAACAAAACAGCCATGAGAACAATTGCATTTACAATTTTGTTTATCGGCAGCTGTCTGACCATTCAGGCACAAAATTATCTGATTGATTTTTCGGGCACGGGCGTTAGCAACAGCGTTGACTCGGTCAAAATTGAAAATCTGTCGCAGTGCACAAGTCTTACCATTGCAGGAAGCGATGTATTGAATCTGAACCCGCTCGTTGGAATGGATGAATCCGGCAATCGTCAGGATTTTGGAATATCTGTATTCCCCAATCCTTCATCGGGTCATTGTTCGCTGGTGTTTGATGCCACTTCAGACAATGATGTCAGTTTCGGATTACTTGACATGAACGGAAAAACAGTTCTTCAGCAAAAGGAGTTTCTGTCTTCAGGGCATCACACATTTCAGCTGTCGGGCATTCCCGGGGGTGTGTACGGCCTGACCATCGAATCGGGTAAATGCAGGTATTCGGTAAAGTTAATAAGCAATGCAGCCTTACAAGGCAACCCGATTATTAAAAAGACAGAATCAACAATGAGTATAAATAACCTGCAAGCGGGTTCCGGAAACGGTGAAACGAGGAAAATGAGTGCATCAAAATCAATCATAGGAATGCAATTTAATGCAGGCGATACCTTAAAACTCACCGGTAAATCAGGAAACTGCAGGACGATAAGCATGCTGTTCCCGACACACAACCAAACAGTGACTTTTAATTTCGTGAAATGCGCGGATGCAGACAGTAACTATTATGCCGTAGTGCAGATAGGCAATCAGGTATGGATGCAGGAAAACCTCAAAGCCACGCATTACCGCGACGGTTCCCCTATTCCGAATGTACCTGACAGCGCCACATGGACAAACCTAAGTAGCGGAGCCTATTGCAATTACCATAATGATACTGCCGAAGGAACCTATTATGGGCGGTTGTACAACTGGTATGTTATAGCCGACAGCAGAAACATTTGTCCGGTCGGCTGGCACGTGGCATCCAATCCCGAATGGAATATAATGGAAAAATTTCTCGATCCTACGGTCGATACATCCGCATGGATGGGCAGGGGTCAGAAAATTGGACGGATACTGAAAGAAGGCTGCACGACACGCTGGGCCTATCTGGATACTACCCGTGGATGGAACTGCGCAGGCTTTACGGCGCTTTGCACCAATTTCAGGAATAATACCGGTGCATGGAGTCTGGCGCCCAACAATGATCATGATGACGCTTTCTGGACATCAAGTTCTTATTCCGCAACAACAGCCTGGGGACTGAGTCTGCGCTGGTGCTTCGGCGACATCTATGCCATACCACTATTGAACAAGAAAACAGGCCAGTCGATCAGATGTATCAAGGATTAATAAAATAAGGAAACAGCACCGTTGCAGAACAGAATCCGTGCTAAAAAAAGCGACACAAACAATTCATCATGAAATTTTCCGACATAGCAAATATACGGTTAGCCGGCCAGCAAATTTCAGGGACACAACATACTTCTGCAGGCGAATTGCTGCAATGGATGGGTGCCATGCAGGCACAGGATTATGCCATGGCAACATGGGCTGTCGGAGTCCGGTTAACCAATACAACACTTCAGCACATTGAATCAGCCATAAATGAAGGCGAAATACTGCGTACACATTTGATGAGGCCGACCTGGCACTTTGTATCATCAGCAGATATTGATTGGATGCTTGATTTAACATCACCGCAGATTAAATCATCGATGAAATCAAGAAATAAACAACTGGAATTAACCGATGCGTTAATAGCAAAAAGTAACCGAGTCATAAGTAAGGTTTTGGAAGATGGCAGACATTCAACGCGTGAAGAGTTGATAACAGCATTAAATAAGTCCAAAATACCCACCGATGAAAACAGAGCATCTCATCTGTTTATGTGCGCGGAATTGGATAAAGTAATTTGCAGCGGTTCTCTAAAGTCGAATAAACAGACCTTTGCGCTTTTTGATAAAAGAGTCAAAAAAAGACCTGCTCTGCACAGGGAGGAGGCAATAACAAAGCTTGCCGCAAAATATTTTCAGAGCCACTGCCCCGCAACATTACAGGATTTCATCTGGTGGTCGGGGTTATCAGCCAAAGATGCAAAATCAGGATTAGAGAATAATAAGAATGGATTAATCTCAGAAACCACTGTTGTCCGGTAAAAGTTTGAAAGAAGCCGAAGCATAAGCCCGGCTTC
>JBAXND010000037.1 GCA_037133915.1 Bacteroidota bacterium | reverse complement strand
AAGGGGGTCAGCTTAACGCGGAACTAGGGGACCAGTTTGCGCGTATTCTCCACTTGACCCAACTCAGGACGTTGATGCAACTGTACAAACATTACATTATGGTCGCAAGCAAATAAAAATGCAATATCGTGACGGGCATTGGGTGCTGCGCGAATCGGGTCGCGGCGGAGGCATAGTTACGTTGAATTGCAAAGGTACAGAAGCGTTTCGTGAAGCTGTTGATTATACAAATGAAAGTACAAAATGGTCAGCAACCTCTGAGGCATATTTAAATGGAGCTACCGAACTGCACTGGGCAACAGAAATGGTTTACGATTATTTCAAAAATACTTTTAACCGAAACAGTTTTGATGGTAACGGCGCGTTAATTAGGTGTTATGCAAATCGAAGTACGTCTATGTCGGAATTGTTGACTACAAACAATGGCCTTATTTTCCATAAAGATTGGTTGAGTTTATCGATGGTCGGTCATGAATTTACTCATGGTATAAACAGATACACTGCCTTTCTGGCGAGTGAAGATGAACCCGGAGCCCTGAATGAGGGATTTGCCGATATTTTTGGTTGCGCTGTTGCACGCCAATATACGAATACGACACCAGACAAGATCTGGTGCATTTTTCAAGGCGATAAAATACTCCGAGATATAAGCGGTAAAATTGATTGTAAACCGGATAATTATTTTTTTGATCATTTCCCTCATACTTACAAAGGGCAGTATTGGTATTCTGGAAATGGGGACCATGGTGGAACTCATTCCAATTGTGCTGTTCTTGGATATTGGTTCTATTTGCTTAGTGAGGGTGGATCAGGCACAAATGATAATTTATTGCGATATACGGTGACGGGTATTGGCCATGATAAAGCAATAATAATTGCTTTCAAAACGTTGACCGAATACCTTACACGAAACTCCGGTTACAAAGAGTGCTGTGATTTATCAATCTTAGCCGCTTCAGTAAAATATGGTTGCACATCCAATGAAGTAACGCAATGTATTAATGCATGGAAGGCAGTGGGACTTGGGACGAATTATACTGCGACTCCCTTGACTGTTTCTAATTTTACTGCGACACCTCAAACTGTAAAATCAGATAATGCCCTAATAGATTTTAAAAATCTTTGCCGTTATGCGGAAACATTCAGTTGGAACTTTGGCGACGGCTCAGCACCTGACGATAGCCCACGACCGTGCCATTATTACTCCAAGCCGGGCGAATATACAATTACCCTCAAAGCGAATGGTAAATGTGGAAATACGTCTTCACAAAAAATTGTAAAAGTGGGTCCTAATTATCCCGTAACGGCCATTCCCGGTAATATTACACAAACAAGTTTATACCTTTGTGAAGGAGCCGATGAACAAATTCAATTACCTAATTATAATGGAATAACGAAGGCGGAAATGAAACCGGTGACCGGCCAGTGGCATAATTTCTATGCATACAAATACGAGGCAAAAAAAATAACTACGGTCTGCCTGGATTTGATAGAAGAAACGGCATCATATCGTTTTTTAGTTATCAATTCTGATGATAATTCCGGCGCTTATTCAAACTCTCTTTATTTGCCATTTTATGAAACACCATTTCTAAAGATTACTCCAAATATACCTTTGCCTGCACCTATTGGTAAGTCAATAACCTTTACTACGGAAGTTTTAGATGAAAATGATGTCTCTTCCTATCAATGGTATGTAAACAATATTTCAATGGTTCAAAACAAAATATTTAAGGCATCGAAACTCAAAGATGGAGATGTTGTAAAATGTGTAATGACTTTGGCAAATAGTAAATGTTGTAAGCATAATCCTCTTGAAAGTGAACTTACGGTTCATCTTTACAACCCGTCAGTTATTCCAACCGCATCTTATGAGAAAATAGGCCAGGATATTACACTTAAGGTAAGCGGATTAGTGCCGGGTGGCGGGTGTGTGTCACTGAGCAGTGACAGCAAACAGATGGCATCAGTAGTACTTCATAACACAATCCTTAAAGATTTCACTTGTGAGTTTTGGGTAAAACCGAATACGCTTTCAAGTAATCAGGTGTATTTCTCAATGAGCGATAACAAAGGAGGATTAAAATTAATGATTTATCAATCAAATCAACAGAAGATTGAAGTTCAAATTCTGAGACAGCGTGTGAACGCGGTCTTTGCGCCGGAACTTGGTAAATGGACACATTTTGCATTAATAAAGTCAAAGGATAACCTGTTATTATATCAAAATGGTGTTGAAGTGTTTAGTAGAACGATTAATGATATAGCTATTGAAGTTAATACCTTGAAGATAGGAGGAATGGGAAGCATGAATACGTTTAACGGCAGCATTGATGATTTCAGGTTATGGAATACCGGGGTTCTGCGTAGTATCCGCCGAGATTGGATGAACAAAGAAGTCACCGATGCCCATCCCAATTACGCTAATTTGATTTGTTATATGAAATTCAACACCGGCAATGAGTTGAAAGACGAGATTCCCGGAAATACAGTTACTGCGCCAAACAGTTATACCGCCACACAAGCCAAATACTGGCGCTACCTGTGGGATGGCCAAGGCGCACCGACAGTTCAAACATATAATGAAAGCGGAAGCATTCCGTATGCACAAAGCACGCAATCTGCTTGCCCTGTTTACAAGGTAAAATCAATTTCTCCAATGGCTGAAGAAAGTGAGTGGAGTAAGGAGATTCAAATCTCTGATCCAAACCTTGAAATAAAAGTGAAGGTGCCTTAGAGCCTAATGCGATTCACAAGGCAAATATGATTTTGATTTTAGTTGTGATTCTGAGAAAAATTCGTATAAGCCGGATTTGTCGAATGAATTAGATCGAAAGTTAATCGTTCTAATCTACTTCATCAACTTTGCAATAATATCGTCAATGCCCATTCCTTCGGCTTCAGCCTTGTAATTCCTTACAATACGATGGCGAAGTACCATGGTGGCTATCTGCTGCACATCTTCAATGTCGGGTGAATATTTGCCGCGAAGCGCTGCACTGCATTTTGCACCTAATACGAGGTATTGCGATGCACGCGGGCCGGCTCCCCACGAAATATATTCGTTGGTTATGGCATGCGCTCCGGCAGTTTTGGGGCGGGTGAGCGAAGTGAGTTTTACTGCATATTGGTAAACATTTTCAGGTACCGGAATGCGACGCACCAGACTTTGGAAATACAGTATTTCCTCGGCACTCATCACCACCGTAGTTTCGGGAATATGTGCGGTAGTGGTTTGTTTTACAATATTTATTTCCTGCTCAAGCGTAGGATAATCGAGCCATATGTTGAACATGAAACGGTCGAGCTGCGCCTCGGGCAGGGGATAGGTTCCTTCCTGCTCAATCGGATTCTGTGTTGCCAATACAAAGAATGGCTCGTCGAGTTTGTAGGTTGTACTTGCCACACTCACGGCTTTTTCCTGCATGGCTTCGAGCAATGCGGCCTGTGTTTTGGGCGGTGTACGGTTTATTTCATCAGCTAAAATAATATTGGAAAAGATGGGTCCTTTGATGAATCTGAATTTGCGGTTTTCATCCAGGATTTCCGTTCCTACAATATCAGAAGGCATCAGGTCGGGGGTGAACTGTATTCTGTTGAATTTTAATCCGAGTACTTGCGCAACAGTAGTTATCATAAGCGTTTTTGCCAGTCCGGGAACTCCCACCAGCAATCCGTGGCCTTTGCTGAAAATAGAAATAAGCAGGCTTCGTACTACATCATCCTGGCCAACGATTACTTTGGCCACTTCGCCTTTCAGTTGTTTGTATTTTACCACCAGGGCATCCAGTGCTTCTGCATCAGATTTATAGGTCATATTGTCAAAAATTTAGTATCCGAAATTAATTAATTTTTCAGTCAGTACAGCTTATTTTTTCCCCCAGTCATACTGGAATTTGCAGTCATCAAAATCATTGGAGATTTTAACGTAGGTCTTCTCGGTCTTTTTATTGATCCATTTATTGATTTCCTTATTTTGCTTGATGCTTTGAACGGTTGCCTGAATCTTAGGATAATCGTCTTTAAGGTTTGCTTTATGCGGCGCAGTGCGCGATTTAAGCAACAGCAAGCGGTATGCCTGCAATCCATTTTCATCGGTAAAAAGCTGGGGCGCTGATATTTCTCCGACTTTCAATTTATCAATGATAAAAAAGATGGTAGGGTCAAGGTCGGCAGGATCAAATTTTGTGTTACCGGAGTAGGCGTTTATGATGGCTCCGCCATTCACCCCGGTTGGGTCGGTTGAATGTTTTACGGCGGCTTTCTCAAAGGTAATAGAATCCATTTCTATCAATGATTTTATATTCTCCAGATCTTTTCGTGCCTGCACCAGATCCAGTGTTGACGGTTTGGGGATGATGAGTATCTGACGAATATTGATATACTCGCCCCGACGCTCTATCAATTGAATTATATGATAACCTTCCTTGGTTTTAATAATCGGTGAAACATCGCCCTGCTTCATTCCATAAGCTACAGCTTCTATTTCCGTTGGCAGCTCTCCGCGTCCTGTAAGACCAATTTCACCGCCTTTGGTCATGGTGTTTTTATCTTCGGAATACAGATTTGCAAGGGTGGCGAATTTCTCGCCTTTTAGAATACGGTTGCGCAGGTCGGTAATTTTTTGTGTGGCAATCTGCACTTCATCCGAGCTCACGGGCGGTTCTTTTACTATTTGATAAACTTCAATTTCTGAACTTATCAATGGCAGGCTGTCGGGTGGTATGCTGTTAAAATATTCTGACACTTCCGATGGCGTCACTTTTACATCCTGAGTAATTTTGGACTGCACCTGCTGAATCATCAGGTGATCCTTAATCTTGGGTTTTAAATCCTCTTTTATCTCCAGCATCGATTTCTTAAAATACTCCTCAAGCTTTTCTTTCGAACCAATCTGGTCAATAAAATAGCGCATGCGGCGATCCACTTCGGCGTCCACCTGTTTATCCGTTATCTGAACGCTGTCCAGGTCGGCCTGATTCAGCAGCAGCTTCTGAAACAGCAATTCTTCCAGTATGCTGCATCGCGCTGCCATTCCTTTGGTATTGCCCTGCATCAGAAATTGGAGGTATTCATTTTCCACGTCGGAATACGTAATGATATAGCTGCCTACTACGGCAACAACCTGATCAATGAGTATTTTATCTTTAGGAACGGACGTACTGTCGATGCCCGGTTGAGCATAGATTCCGGCGGAAAGCATGATCAAAAATGCAATAATTAATATTTTCAGTTTCGTCATTCGGTTGCGTTGGGTTTGTAGCGTATATAACTGAGTATTGATGCAATTATTATCCTGTCTTTATTTCTTTTCGGTGAAGACTTCGAAATTGCTTTTTTTCACCGCTTCATTATAAATATTATTTCGCATTTCGTCAATAAGCTTTTGTTTTCTTTTATTGAGAATAATCTCGCGGATATTGCCTTTCTCAAAGCTTAGCGGCGATAGGCTCTCTTTTATCATAAAACCTTTGATGTTCATCAGGTAGTGATAGGTCGAATCCTGAATTTCAATCAGCCGGTTATTCTTCAGATATTCTTCCTGGTTGTAAGTGTTGATGGGGATTTCTTTAAGAATATCGTTAAACAGCAGCCATGATTGGTCATCGAGGTAATAATTGATGGCATATTTCATGCAAAAATCCTGAAGTTTTTGCTTATCCTGTGGTCTGTCAGATTTCAAATAGGCACGCGCAAGTGTAACAGGTGTATTATTATTGACTTTGAAATACAACACTTTTACAATGTTGTCTTTAAGTTCGAATTCTCCTTTGTGCGTTTCATAATAATCTTTTACTTCCTGCTCAGAAACGGTGGTGTCCAGCTTTTGCCTGATGAGTTCGCGTTCGTAAGAGAAAATAATCAGAGAACTGCGGTAATCTTCGAGTTGCCTTGTAAAATCCATTTTATTTTTAGGCAGGTTATCTTCGGCCATGCGCAGCAGCAACTGCTGCCTCACCCAGTTGTCTATATATTCGTTCACAAGGGCAAGGCTGTCTTTTCCCGATATCCCCGGAGCCACCATATCCTGAAGGTCGCTACGGTACAAATAATTATCATATACCCTGGCAACCGCATTTTCGCGGTTGTCCTTTTTATCGCTGCTTGAGCAGGATGAAATAATCAGGATCAGTGGTAATATGAAATAAAAATACCGTGTTCTCATAAATAAAAAAAGGAAGTCAGGATGCGGCTGCCTGCCGGTCATCACGACTTCCTTCGTGTTTATTGTTATTTCAACAACGATTCAAAAACTTCTTTGTTAACGTCCCATTTGTATTTATTGCGGAGGGCGTCAATCCATTCTTTTTCCAGATAATTCTGATAATCGGCAGTCACAAGACCTTTGGCCTCTTTAAGTGTTTTGGGCTCGGGAGCCATTACTTTGTGAACTGAAACGAATACGACTGATTTTCCTTTATTGATATCGGAAGTAATGCTTTTTTCCCATTTAATGGAGTCGATAAGTGCGTTGTCTTTTTTCAGAAAATACTTACTTTCAATTTTCAGAACCGGAATAGAGTCGGTGTTGATTTTTTTCAGGATGTCTGAATCACTGAGTTTTTTCTTCTCCTGTGATTTGGCGAGTTTGCGTGCCGCTTTTGCTGTAGCAGCGTCTTTGCAGGTATAAATAGAAGCGTCGAGGCGGGTATCCCACATGTAATTGTTTTTGTTCTTGGCGTGGAATTCTTCAAGTCCTGAGGTATCTTTAATCGCTTTCGACCACACTTTCTGATCAGTAAGTTCAAACAATAAAATGCCATCACGATATTCTTTCATCAGGGCGCGGAACTCAGGATATTTGGTTTCCAGACGACCATCTTCGTAGTTAATACAGCTCTCATCCACAAAGGCGTTATATTTTTCGTTTACAAAGGTCGGGAAGCCGGTTTTTGCTCTTTTATTCTGATGTGTGGCAATATATTTGGCCAGGTCTTGCTGCGTATAATTTTTTGACGCAAGACTGAACATGTTTTTATTAAGAGTTTGTGCCTTCTGAATATCCCATTTACCATCGAATACAGTTGTGTCGAGTACAGTGTAGAAATCATTTTTTGTGCCTGCAAATTCCATGAATTTGTACTCGTTTTTAATACGATTAATCACGGCACCCTTACTCATAGAAGCACGGCTGTCTTTCATAATACGTGATTTGAGAATACTCTTCTCATCATCAAACGATTTGATAGGCTTGCGGTCAACGAGTTTGATAATGTGCCAGCCGTAATCGGTACGCACGGGTTCTGAAATAGCGCCAATATCTTTAAGTTTCTGAATGGCTACAATGAATTCAGGAACCATGCGGTTTACACCAAATGCCGGTAAAATACCGCCTTTTGTGGCCGAGCCTTTGTCATCAGAATACTGTGTAACCATATCCTCGAAGCTTGAGCCATTTTTAATCTTGGCATAAACTTCCAGTATTTTACTTTTATAGCCTGCCGTATCTTCGGGTTTGGCATCTTTAGGAACAGTTATGAAAATGTGCGCTACCTGTACCTTGCCCATGGCGGGTTTACGGTCGGTGAGTTTTATCAGGTGATACCCATAATCAGTGCGAACAGGCATGCTTACTTCACCAACGTGGAGGTTGTAGGCGCCTGTTTCAAACGGATAAATCATATCGAGAACAGTGAAGAACCCCAGATCGCCTCCGTTGCCTTTTACCACCTGTTTGTTTGTTGGATCTTCACGGTCGCGTGATGATGGATCTTCGGACGCTTCTTTAGCAATTTTTTCAAATGCTTCGCCTTTCATAATGCGTTCGCGCAGTTTCATGATTTTTTTATACGCGGCAAGGGTATCTTCGGGCGTTGCATTTTTATCGAGTTTTATCAAAATATGGCTTGCACGCAAATCTTCCTGCATACGCTCATAAGCCTCGCGAAGCAATGATTCGTCAACTTGTTTATCGGTAAGATAGGGTTGTGCAAGTTGTTTACGGTATCCGGCAAGTTCTGTTTTAAATGATATAGCCGTATCAAGACCCAGTTCTTCAGCTTCCTTAACTTTAAGTTTGAAGTTGATGTACAAGTCAAGATATTCCTCCAACGATTTCCGATCCATCGCCTCACCCTTAACGTTATTCTTTTTGTAAACGTTCAGGAATTCGGATTTTGTAATTGACTCTCCGGCTACATTCAACAGCACAGGGTCAGAAGTGTTTTGCGCCATCAGGCCACTTATCCCTATCAGGATAACGGTCATTAAAAATTTATAAGCATTTTTTTTCATAAACAACAAAAGGTTTTATTGTAAAGGCGTGCAAAAATAAGGTTAATTTAAAAAAAAGAGAAGTTCTTGACGAATTATATTTTATACACTGTTATATCCTGTAAGTCACAAATTTCGTTTCAAAGTTATCAATTCTGACGGTGAAAACAGGATTGTGTTAAAAAAAAGAGGATTTTATTGGAGAAAGCATGGATATTTAACGAATCAGCGTTACGGTTCCGTTCTTTTCAATGTATTTGCCTGTCGCGTCTTTTATACGCACATAATAGGCGTATACAGATAAAGGCGCCTTGCTGCCGTTAAATTTCCCGTCCCATCCTTCATGGATATCGGTGGTTTCAAAAACCTTTTGTCCCCAGCGATTGTATACCGTGAAATAATAATCCTCGGTATCTGCAAATACACCGATAGGTTTGAATATGCTGTTATATCCGTCGGGAACAAAGGCTGTGGGAACATAGAGCCGTGGCTCTTGTAAAATTAATACTTCATTGCTGAGCACGGTGTCGGAGAAGGGATACATGCCCATATACAGATCATACAGATGCGCCTGAATAAAATACGTGAACCGGCCTTCACTTTCTGTATAATTGTTTACATCGTCGGCATAGTTGGTTTCATTCCACACAAAAGTAGCAATGGGTCGAACGCTTTCAAAATTTTCAACTTCTCTGAACAGTTTATATTCACTGGCGTAGCGGTCTTCGTATATGTTCCATGAAAGATAATTAAGCAGGTACGACTGCATATACCCATCGAGATAGATGGTTCTGCCGGTGTTTGACGTGAGGATGTTGAGGTTGCAACTGTCTACAATAACAACTTTATAGAAATAGCTTTTCTTCTGAACTTCTGCATTAACGTCGGTATAGCTTACGTTTGCTTTATTTGTGGAAGGATAAACCACATCAATGGTGTCGAAGGTAATACCGTCTTCCGACCTTAAAATTTTATATGCCGTGACATAGGCTGTGGAATCAACAAAGAAGCCGATACGGGCATGCTCATTGTTTACTACTGTGGCATACCGCATATACACGTACTTCGGTTGATTGGGCTTGGTCGCGATTACACACTGAAAATTAGAGGTGGACGTCCGCGACATGTCGGCGCTGTATGCTTGAATATAATAACAATAATTAGAGTTTTCGGTAAATCCGTGATGTTCAAAATAAGTGGTAAGGCTGTCAGTTGTTCCAATTAACACATAGGGTGCACTGTTTTCGCTCATGTAAATGCGATAGCCGCTCAAGGGCGGATCCATGTTGATATACGATGACCAGCTCAACGCAATGCGGTCGGCACAGGCATCAAGTGTGGGCGGTTGAAGAAAAATAGTGCTGTGGCTAAGTCCCATCGCGCTGAGCTTATCGCAACTGTCTACTGCAGCTATGCTGTAGGTTTCCGAACCGGCAAAAGGATTTGATGCCAGATTGGTATAGGACGTATTATTGATACCGAATACTGAATCAATGAGTTGCCACGGCCCGCCAATTTGCTGATAAATATAATATTTCCGCGTGTCGGGCGAAGTGCTGGCGTCCCAACCCAATACCGTTTTGCCCGATGCAATATCCACGCTTACCGTATCAAGAACCGGCATGGCCGGCGGTGTGCCGTCGTGGAGGTTGTCACCGTCTATTGATGAAACAGAGGTGCAGCCCGAACTGTCTTTTACTTCTATCCTGTAATTTACAAAAGCGTTGCAGATATTCACTGTGTCAAAGTAGCTTGTTGACGTGGTTGTGTCTATCATGGTCCAATTGCCTATGGGAAATTCACGATGAACTTCATAAACACCATTACTTGTTGGTAGAAGTGGCGTACTCATTGGGTTCCATTGCAAATGTGCCACCTGTCCGCTTCCTACGGCAGTAACGTCGAGCAACATAGAGGCGAGGGTGTCGCCCGCCGTGGAATACCACAGACCACCGCAGCCCGAACGTGATTTAAGCGCATAATAATAGGGCGCATTGTTACCGTTAACACCCACATCAATATATGATGTCTGGCTATAAGTAAAGATGCTGTCAATTTCGGTGAATGGTCCTGTGGGGCTGGACGAACGGTAAATATGATAGCTGTCAAATGCATGGTGAGGATCTGGCGGTATTACCCACGAAAGGGTTATTTTACCGCTTGTGTCAACAGCAATACATCTCAGATCAGGCGCCTTGAGTACCGGCTTTGGCAAAACAACAATGCTGATGGTTGCTATACTTATGCCCGGTGCCGGGCAATAATTGTCAAAGACTTTAATAACAAAGTTGTGAATATTATACAGCGTTGCGCAGCCTGCTGTTGGTCCCGAACCTGTCGGAGCCGGCTGTGTAATATGGTTACAGCTGGTCTGCCAGTGAAAATGTGTTGCCAGTGCCACCATGGCCGATATAGGTGGCGCCGGATTAAGCGTTGCACACGGCGGTCGCAGGCATCCTGAATTCGGGTCAGTAAATCCTGCCCCGAAATCCTGCCCCGAAGCCTGAAGAGTAATGGTAACCGGATTTCCATTCGGAAGCACGCCCAAATCCATGGAGTTAATATCAAAATCTACTACATCGCCGGCATAGACCGTGTCAGTATAAAGGTCATACAGACCGGTTATGGGGTTGTAGAATGCTCCGGGAATGGATGGCGGCGGATTGGCGTTGGAACACTGCAGTAGTACAATCTGCATTTCCCTGAATATCTCGGCTATTTTAATACCGCAGCGGTAGGCCGTTACTTTGGTAACAGTAACGAAAGCACCTTGTGTATATGAGGTATAAGAAATTTCTCCGGTAAACGGATTCATTGTTGCCGGAACATTCGAGGGATTTAGAGATGGACCCGGCAACGGGCTGTTGAATGAATAACCACCCTGGTAAACCATAGGTATTGTTGGATCCTGAAGTGCGGGCGCCCACCCAAACGCCAGCGAATCCAGATCAGGGTCGGTAGCATTGTGATTATATTTAAAAGGATACCCGGTACAAATTACGGTTGACGGTACTTCCGCAAACACCGGACTTGAATCATAACACGGATTGGTATTCGCACCGTTCATGGGATACATAATTGCTCTTAGGAACCAGTTGCAACTGGTTGCATTAACCATATTCGCACTGTTATTGCGGCAGCAGCCCGAATGCGAGAAAATCCATCCCGAGGCAGGGGGAACACCACTTATCTGAACACCGTTAGGATAGGCGGCATCAGATGTATAATACCATTCCTCAATGGCGCCGCTATTCGGTGTGCTTGTATTCATACAGGTAATCTCCTGCGAAGGATTCCAGCAATTGGGCGAAATATCGGTACGCCCATCCACGAGACCGTCGGCACCATCAAGCGAATTTGCGCCCGGAAACAGATTCATACTAATACTACTAATAGCCGGACAACCTGTAACGGTGATTGTTTCAGTGTTGCCGTAAGGAATTCCGCCGCCACATTCGCGGTAAAGCTTCATGATAAAACGAAACTTCCCGTTTTGAAGGCATTGCCAGGTGATTTCGCCACCCATATAATGTGATGCACTGAGCGTAGATGCCCATAACACTGAAAAAAGGAAAATAACGACTATTTTCTTTAACATACTATTAACTGATAATCAGTATTTAATCACAAATATAACACTTTTGATTACCTAAAATCAAGTTTGATTCTTTTTACCTGCAACCACTTCAGTCATTGTACTCTCATCGAAGTAAGCTGACGCCAGCGATTTTAATTCATCCTTACCTGTTTCAGAAATTATCTTAACATAATTTGCAATATAGTCTTTAAAGTCAAGCCCTGCATCCAGCACGCTTTTAAAACGGTCTGCAGTATAAAATGGACCGTCAAGGGTGCGCTGCAGGTGACCGGTCATATAGTTACGCACAAGGCTCAACTCTGCCTTGGGGATGTCTGTTGAGCGAAGTTTTTTCAGTTCTTTGTATACCTCATCGAGTGCCCGGGTGGTTGAATCGGCAGCAACTTCGCTGGTAATAAAAAACAATCCTGCCATGTTCATATTAACCAGAGCGCTGTAAATTCCATATGTATAACCTTTATCTTCACGAATGTTTGACATCAGGCGTGAGCCGAAATATCCGCCAAACACGGTATTCAGCAATTGTAATTTAGGAAAATCGGGATGGGTCATTGTTACGGTTGCTTTGCCTATTCTGATAGCCGATTGAAATACATCTTCCTTAGGAAACAGATATTTTCCGGGAACTGTTTGAATATCGAAATTGGATGCGACCGGCTCAACACTATTTTTGTTCCAGCCGTCTTTTCCGAAATATTGGTTCAGCAGTTTGAAGCAGTTTTCGGGGATTTTTCCGGCAACAACAATACAAACGTTATCATACGAATATTTTGCCCGATGAAATTGATGCAGCCATTCTCTGTTGAATAATGAAAAATCTTCGAGATTCAATATTTTCCCGTAAGGATGGTGTTCTCCGAAAATGGCTCTGTTAAACTTTTGTGCCGCTATTTCACTTACCCGCTGCTGGTCGTCAATATATTTTTGCCGGCTTTGTTCTATCAGAATATTGAACTCTTTCTCAGGAAAAACGGGCTTTTTAATAACCTCTTCGAGTATAGGGAATACTTTTTCAAGATGCTTGCTGAGCAGGCTCAGTGATACGGTTACATTGTCTTTTTGTGGAATGGCACCGATGTATGCGCCATAATATTCAAGTAAGCCTGAGATTTGCTCGGCCGTATAATTTTCTGTTCCGTCGTTAAGCATTTTTACTGCAAACCACGATTCAAGCGGATGCCGCTGACAGGCGGAACCTGCTTTAAAAACAAATTCTAACCGCATTACATCCTGTGTGCCGCCATTGATAATATAAACAGGAATTCCATTATCCAGTTTGTGCAATTCGGGAATGAGCAAACCGCTGAGTTCGGTGTTCTTTTTTCGGGGAGCTTTAGTTCTGTTAAGCGTGGTAGTGGGCATGAGTAAATTATAAGTACTTTATTGCGAACGTTTTTTTCAAGATTAAATTATGTTATTGTCTTGCTGTTGATTATTTCAAAGACGCTTAAACTCCGGATTTAGTTGTTTGATGCCTGAGTTATTTTGCTTTGTAAAAAAGCGTTGAACAATTGGACGCTGAAAATATTCGTCGGGCAAACTCTGTACAGTCGCTGCTCTTTACAGCTCTGAAGCGGCTGATTTCATCATTTGCCAGTTCAATATCGCCTAACAATTCAGCCATCGAAAGTTTCATGGCTTTGTTCAATACGCTTAAGTTTGAAAACTCAAGACCTGACTCGGCACGGTTCTGAACTTTTTCCATTTCTTCCTTACCGGGAGGGGTTATTTTTACAAGTTCAATTTCTTGGATGATGGCTTCCTGAGCTTGTTCCAGGCTTACACCGGCGACAGGTTTCCCGTAAAACATAAAGAGTCCGTTGTCAATATCGCCTGAAATATACGCATCCATTTCAGTAAACAAGCGTTTGTTTTTAACAAGCGATTGATACAGTCGTGATGAATCGCCCGACGAGAGCACATCAGAAAGCAGGTCGGCGGTATAATAATCGCCGTGAAGCCGTCCGCCCATATGGTAGGCAAGTGTAATAACATCAAAAGGAACGTCGCGTTCAACAATCAGTGAGCGGCCTTCCGTCTGCACAGGTTCAGCCGGCAGATTGCGCAGGTAAGGCGTTCCCGAAGGAATAGGCCCGAACCACTTTTTGGCGAGCCGTTTTACCTGAGAAACACTCACATTACCGGCAACGCATAAAATAGCATTGCAAGGATTGTAAAACCGCTGATAGAAATTGCGGACATCATCCATCACCGCATTGGCAATATGCGAAATGTCTTTGCCGATGGTAGCCCATTGGTAAGGATGTACTTTATAAACAAGCGGACGCAGCAGCAGCCAGTAGTCGCCATAAGGCTGGTTCAGGTAGTGCTGTTTGTATTCTTCCATCACCACATTACGCTGAACGTCGAGGCTTTTCTCTGAGAAGGCGAGGTTGAGCATACGGTCGCTCTCCAGCCAGAAGGCTGTTTCGAGGTTCTGATACGGTAACGAAATGTAATAATTGGTAAAATCGTTATTGGTGAAGGCATTATTCTCGCCGCCTGCTTTTTGAAGCGGCATATCATAATCCGGAATATTCGCCGAGCCGCCAAACATCAGGTGTTCGAATAAATGTGCAAAACCTGTTTTATCGGGATGCTCATCTTTTGCACCCACATTGTAAATAATGTTAACTGCGGCAATAGGAGTGGAGTTGTCGGGATGTACAATGACCCGCAATCCGTTTTCAAGTATAAATTTTTCGTATTTTATCATTCTGTGTATTCAGAAAAAATGCCGCAGTCTATTTCATCCTGCAGCATTTTTTGGTTATTTGTGGTGTTTTATTTTTTGTGTCATGCGTCCTTGCGGATTTATTGCGCTTCTTTTAATTTTTTAACCTCCGCGATAAGCGATGGCAACACTGTTTGTAAATCGCCGAGTACACCGTAATTGGCGGTTTCAAATATAGGTGCGTCTTTATCTTTATTAATAGCAACAATGTATTTAGATGAACTGATGCCGCCCAGATGCTGTATGGCTCCTGATATACCTAAGGCAAAATACAGAGTCGGTGCAATAACTTTTCCGGTCTGACCTACATGCTCCGAATGAGGTCTCCAGCCTTCGTCGGAAACGGGACGCGAACAGGCGGTTGCTGCTCCGAGCAATCCGGCAAGCTCTTCAATAGGCGCCCAGTTGTCAGCGCTTTTCATGCCACGTCCGCCCGATACCACAATCTCTGCGTCGGTCAGTAAAATGGTGCCCTGAATTTTATTTACGTCTTTTACAACTGTACCAAAATCGGTGTCTTTCAAAGCAGGTGTGAATGCTTCAATGGGGCAATCTGCTGCTTCTTCAACAATACCGAATGAGTTTTGTGCAAGCGTGAGAATACGTACCGGCGATTTTATCACTACATCCGAAAATGCTTTGGCTGTGAATACCTTTTTGCGGACCACAAACGGGTCGGCACTATTAGGAAGACCCATAACACCTGCAACAAGTCCTGCTTTGAGTTTTACCGAAACTCTGGGCGCTATTGCCTTACCTGTGTTGTTTCCGGCAAATACAATTACCTGTGCCTGCTCTTTTTCTGCTGCCTGTGCAATAACAGAAGCATACACCTGATTGTCTAATGCCATGAGTTTTGCATCCTGTGCGCTGAGTATTTTTGATGCGCCATACGCGCCTGCTTTCTTAAGTTCTTCTTCCGGAACGCTGCCTATCGACAATACCACCGCTTTTGTACCAAGCATTTTTGCAATAGCACTTCCGTAAGAGATAAGCTCGAAACTGAGTTTCTTGAATTTACCGTCCCAGTTCTCTGTATAAATTAAAACTGACATATTGTTGTTGATTTACGTTCAAAAAAAATTAAATTACTTTGGCCTCGTTGTGCAGCAGGTTAACCAGCTCGCCTATGTTTTCAGGGTCAATCATCTTACACGCTGCTTTTGCTGATGGAAGTTCATATACCAGATTTTCTGTAAGCGCATCCATTTCTTTGGGTTCAACAATGGCAAGTGGTTTGGTGCGTGCCTGCATGATGCCTCGCATAGCGGGGATGCGTGGTTCAATGGCGATTCCTTTCTGCACAATGGCAATAAAAGGAAGGGCTGATTCTACATGCTCGGTACCACCGTCAATTTCACGGTTCAGTTTAATCTGTCCGTTTTCTATACTAAGTCCTGAAACTGAAGAAACCGAAGGCATATCAAGAAATTCGGCAAGCATACTACCAACGGAGCATCCGTTGAAATCGCTCGATTCTATACCACAAAGGATAAGGTCAAAGGGTTCTGCTTTTATGGCTTCGGCCATTTGTGCTGCCGTATAATAGGCATCTTTGGGTTCCGCGTTGATGCGGATTCCTTTATCGGCACCTATTGCCAATGCTTTACGCATGGTCGGCTCAGTGTCTTTCAGTCCCACATTCATAACCGTAATACTTTCGATGAGGCCTGCATTGGCGTCTTTCAGATCGAGCATGCGTGTAAGTGCAAGCTCATCCCATGGATTGATAATCCACTGTACTCCGGTAGTGTCAATACTTTTGTTTTCAGCAGCGAACCGGATTTTTGTCGTCGTGTCCGGAACATTGCTCATGCAAACAAGAATTTTCATCATTCTGATTTTTTATGGTTCATTGAAGCCACAAAAATAATCATTTTTCGGAATGATGAAGTCGTATTGAAATTCAGGACATTGAGAAATCAAATACTTTGACTCCCGATCCGCCATAGGCGGACAGATATTTTTCAAATTGACTCATTAATAAACTCACGCAAAGACGCAGAGACGCAAAGATTTATTTTGACTCACGATCCGTCAGGAGACGGATTTCGGCTTCGCCTCAACTCTCGACTCTCGACTCACGACTCACGACTCACGACTCATGACTCTCGACTCACGACTTATGACTATTTTTCAGTCTTTCGTCAGAGCTCGTGCAATGACTATTTTCTGTATCTCGGAAGTTCCTTCGTATATCTGTGTTAGCTTGGCTTCGCGCATCAGGCGTTCAACGTGGTATTCTTTTACGTAACCATAACCTCCGTGTATCTGAACGGCTTCGGTAGTCACATACATGGCGGTTTCGGCGCAGTACAGTTTTGCCATGGCGCTGGCTGTTCCATAAGGCAGATGATTATCTTTAAGCCATGCGGCTTTGAGTGCGAGAAAGCGAGCGGCTTCCACACGTACAGCCATATCGGCAAGTTTGAATGCCACACCCTGATGGTTGCATATTTCGGTGCCAAATGCTTTGCGCTCTTTGGAATATTTGATGGCGAGTTCAAGCGCGCCCGAAGCAATGCCGAGTGCCTGCGCGGCAATCCCGATACGACCGCCTTCAAGTATCTTCATTGCGAAAGAGAATCCGAACCCGTCGTCACCGATGCGGTTTTCTTTGGGCACTTTCACATCGGTAAACATCACCGAATGCGTATCGGAGCTGCGCATTCCCATTTTATCTTCGTGCGGTCCGAGAGTTATTCCGGGCGCATTGCGGTCAACAATAAGAGCATTGATGCCTTTGTGCTTTTTTTCAGGATGGGTTTGAGCAATCAGAATATAGGTTGATGCCGAATTCGCATTGGTAATCCAGTTTTTGGTGCCGTTCACCAGATAATAGTCACCTTTATCTTCGGCAAGCGTACGTTGTGATGTGGCGTCGGAACCTGCTTCGGGCTCCGATAACAGAAATGCACCAATCTTTTCGCCCCGCGCGAGTGGTTTTAGAAATGTTTCTTTTTGTGCTTCGGTGCCGTATTCCTGAAGTCCATGACAAACAAGGGAATTATTCACCGACATAATAACGGATACCGATGCATCTACCTTGCTGATTTCTTCCATGGCCAATACATAAGAAACCGCGTCCATGCCTCCACCGTCATATTTAGGGTCAACGAGCATGCCCAGAAAACCTAATTCTGCAAGGCGTTTTACATGCGCTGCCGGGAATATTGCTTTGGCATCCCGCTCTATAACGTCGGTTATCAACTCGCGCTGCGCTAAGTCGCGTGCAGCCTGCTGAATCATTAGTTGTTCTTCTGTGAAATTGAATTCCATGGCGTTTTTGTGTTTTGGTTTTGTTGTTAAGCAAATTTAAAAATTAATAATTAATATCAAAATTTTTATTTCAATACAGAAGTCGTAAGTCGTAAGTCGTAAGTCGGGAGTCGGGAGTCGAGAGTCGAGAGTTGAGGCGAAGCCGAAATCCGTCTCCTGACGGATCGTGAGTCAAAAAATATCTTTGCGTCTTTGCGTGAGATTATTAATGAGTCATTTTGATAATTTGCTAATTTGAAAAATGCCTGTCCGCCTCTGGCGGAAAAATATTACTCAGAAGTATTGAA
Organism: Bacteroidota bacterium; assembly: GCA_037133915.1. NCBI lineage: Bacteria > Pseudomonadati > Bacteroidota > Bacteroidota bacterium. The sequence continues at coordinate 23,289 of JBAXND010000037.1, read as the reverse complement.
TCATAATTCTTAATTTTTAGTTCTTAATTCTTAGTTTTTAATTTTTAGTTCTTTTGTCGTTTCTTTGTAAAAAATTTGATGATGGAAATACAACACAAGCTGCAGGTATATAATACACGCACCCGTTCGAAAGAAGTTTTCGAGCCCTTGAATGCACCTTTTGTCGGAATGTACGTTTGCGGTCCTACCGTTTATGGCGATGCTCATCTGGGCCATGCCCGTCCGGGCATTACCTTTGATTTGGTATTCCGCTACCTGAAGTTGCTGGGCTATAAAGTGCGTTATGTGCGCAACATCACCGATGTCGGACATCTGGAAAATGATGCCGACCAGGGCGAAGATAAGATTGCTAAAAAGGCACGGCTTGAACAGGTGGAACCCATGGAAATTGCTCAGTACTATTCCGACCGTTATCATGCCAATATGGCCATGCTTAATGTGCTGCCTCCATCAATTGAACCACGTGCATCGGGTCATGTTATTGAACAGATAGAACTGATTAAGAAAATTATTGAAAACGGTTTTGGATATGTTGTTGATGGCTCCGTTTATTTTGATATTCTGAAATTCAATGAAAAGTATGGTTACGGGCAACTTTCAGGCAGGGTAATTGATGAATTGATCAGCAATACGCGTGAACTGGAAGGGCAGGAAGAAAAGCGCAATTCCATTGATTTCGCCTTATGGAAAAAAGCACAGCCTGAGCATATCATGCGCTGGCCTTCGCCCTGGAGCGATGGTTTTCCCGGATGGCATCTCGAATGTTCTGCCATGAGCAGTAAATATCTGGGTGAGGTGTTCGACATACATGGCGGAGGAATGGATTTATTGTTTCCGCATCACGAATCGGAAATTGCACAGTCGAAAGCCGCCAATGGCAAAGAACCTGTAAGGTACTGGCTGCATAATAACATGATTACCATCAACGGTCAGAAGATGGGGAAATCATTGAATAACTTCATCACCCTGAACGAGTTTTTTACCGGTTCGCACACTGCGATTACGCAGGCGTTTGACCCTATGACAATCCGGTTTTTCATACTTCAGGCACACTACCGCGGCACGCTCGACTTTTCGAATGATGCTCTTATCGCTGCCGAAAAAGGCATGAAACGACTGATGACTGGATTCAAGGCACTTAATAAGGTGCAGGCAGCCACACAAAATTCCGCCGGCGTTCATGAATTCCTAAACAATTTCAGCAAGAACTGCTTCGAAGCCATGAACGACGATTTCAACAGTCCCGTGCTTATTGCTCAGTTGTTTGAAGCCGTACGATTCGTGAACCTGATGATTGAAAAGAAAGAAACACTGGATGCGATATCGCTGGATTCATTCAAAGAAACTTTTAAAGTTTTCCTGATGGATGTACTCGGAATAAATGATGAAAACAGTGCCGGCGATGCTGGGTTGACAGGCGGTTTGATGGATATCATTATCGGACTTCGCCGTAAGGTTAGAGAGAACAAAGATTATGCTGCTTCAGACTGGATTCGCGACGAGCTTCAGAAACTCAGCATTGCTCTTAAAGATTCTAAAGAAGGCACCGACTGGAACCGGGAATAGGCTTGCCAAAACGTTGACTTGGCTTCCCGAAAAAATGACTTCGCTTCCCTGAAAATGGACTTAGTTTCCTGAAATAGTGACTTCGCTTCCCGAAAAAATGACTAAGCTTCCCTGAAAATGGACTTAGTTTCCTGAAATAGTGACTTCGCTTCCCTGAAAATGGACTTCGCTTCCTGAAATGATGACTTCGCTTCCTGAAATAGTGACTACGCTTCCTGAAATAGTGACTACGCTTCCTGAAACTTTGACTTCGTTTCCTGAAACTTTGACTTCGTTTCCTGAAACTTTGACTTCGTTTCCTGAAACTTTGACTTGCGACTTTTGCGGCGCATGAAGCATCAGTCCTTATACTGTCATCATCCGTGCGCCGGCGATTTTGTTTCCATCTCTGGTTCTAGAAATATTATTTCCCTGACGGGATAGTTTCAATTGTCAATTATCTTCGGAATATTCAACGCTATTCAGGGATGGTCAACTCTTGACTCTCGACTCACGACTCACGACTCTTGACTCACGACTCTTGACTCACGTCTATTTATAAAGAAAAAGGCCACCAAATCCGGCAGCCTTCATCCCAATTATTAACCTGCCCGTTTTACCGGACATCACTTACTTTAATAAACTGCCCGTTGAACATCTGTGTTTTGCTCACTACGGAATATTTATAATTTCCTGCAGCAAAACCGTTCAGGCTGATGTAATAGGTCTGCTTGCCGTCAACAACCATTTCTTTCGCAAACACTTCCTGCCCAACTACGTTGTAAACTTTCAGCACCACTTTTTCAGCAGTCGGCAGTGCAATGTCAAAGAAAATATAATCTTCGGCAGGATTCGGGTAAACGCTGGTTCCAATCCACTCTTCGGATTTACAATCAATCGCAACTACCGATGAATAGGTGAACTGTCCGTCAAAGTCGGTTTGTTTTAATCTGTAATACGTAGTTTCCGAATACGGATTAGAGCAGCTTGCCGAATAATTGCGTGTAGTATTGCTGTTGCCTGCACCTGCTACCTTTGCAACCGATTCCCAACTTGTCATATCGGGACTCCGCTCCAGCGTGAAATAATCGTTGTTTGTTTCAGTAGCAGTAGCCCAGTCGGCGGTAACCTGACCATTGTTGCAGCTTGCAGTAAAGCTCAGCAGTTTGATAGGAAGCGGGCTGCTGAAATTATAGCCGAATGTTAACGGACTGTAAGATGTAAACGGAACAGAATTGGTGATGTAACCATTGTATGAACCAAATCCGGTACCACCCTGATTTTTCCATTTGCTGCCGTCCCAGTGTGCAATTTGCAACGCGCCTACATCAGGAATGTTGCTGCGTGCGCTGTCGTTCCAGTATAAAGTCACCCAGGGAACAGACGTTCCGCTGCGGTCCAGCGTCCAGTATTCGCGTGAACTGATGGAGTCTAGAGTGAAATCACGCTGGTTCGGGTCTTGTGGTGCCGCATTGAAGAAATATTCTGCCGTGAAAGCATCGCCTGAAGCAAATCCGCTGAGACCAATCGGTGCCCATACACCGCTCGTAATATCACCTGTCGGGAAGATGAATGGTTGTCCGTCGCCGAGCTTTTTAACCGGACCGCTTACAAAGCTGTTATCACTTACACCCTGTGCAACGGCATTCTGACCGAACACCAGCGGTGCGCCGGGATTATTCACCAGAACAACACCTGTATTCAGGAACATGGTGTCGATGACCGTGAGCTGATTATTAAGTGTGACAGCGATTGCGCTGTTTCCTTTATTGATATGCACACTGTGTGCAGTGAAGTCTGCGCCATCAACCACCGAAGGTGGGTTACCCGTAAAGTATAAGCTTCCGCTGAAGTTATAGGTTCCGTTTCCGTCCCAGTTCTTCTGAACATTGAGTGCTCCTGTGATATTAACAGTGCCCTGGTTGTTCCAATCACCGGTAGTGCTCAACGTATCGGTAACTGCTATCAGAGCTCCGGCCTGATTGTCAACGGTGCTGTCAATAACAGTCAGTCCGCTTGTAACCAGTGAATCCTTGTTTGTCATGAATCCATGAACCATCAATGTATCACTGGAATTAATCGTAGCCGTATTAATTACACTACCTGAAATATCGGTATATCCGAAGTTCTGAAGATTGCCTTTATTTATCAGGTTGCCGTTTATGCTGAGCTTTTTATTGGTATTCACGCGAACTGAAGCAAGTGTATCTATGGTCAGATTCTTACTTGCCGCATTTCTTGAATACACCGTGGGGAACAAACCGCCTGTTGGTGCCGTCGGAATCTTCACATCCATCTGTGCATTTGGTACACCGCAAGGCCAGTTGGCTGCGTTTTCCCAATGATTATCGGCTGTACCGGTCCACAGGTTTGCATTCACATTCAATGTGCTTCCTGTTGAGGTAATCTGGCAGGTACCGGCTGTGGCAGTGCAACGGAACTGATAAGTATTCATAGCCGATGTTACACTGTTAATGTTCAGCGAATCATTCGTGTTTCCTGTATAAGGTGATGTTCCCGGAACAGCTGTCCATGATGAACCGCCATTACTGCTGTAATACCACTGGAAGGTGGGCTGCCATGCGCTTACATTGTAGAAGAAGTCGGCAGGCAGTGTTTCGCAGGTATTGTAATCACTACTCTGAGCAACAGGCTGCGGCCCATTGTAATTGGCAACCACCGGTAATGATTGTGCGCTGCAACCTGTAGGTGAAGTAATCTGAACTTTATACGAACCGGCTGCGCTCAGCGTGTATGTCTGATTTGTCTGCAAACTTATTGGGCTGTTGTTCAGGTACCACTGGTACAAACTTCCCTGAGAGGAGGTAAGTGTGGGTGTTTGACCCGGGCACAGGTTCAACGGACCGGCAGGGTTGATTAACGGAGTTATGCCTGCAAGCGACGATGAGAAGCAGGAATAGCCATACGTACTTCCTTCATTCTGACCGCCGTCAATGTATGTCTGAGCCGTTGGTGAAACAAGTTGTGCAGGAGTATAGGATGATAAGCAACCGTCGTTGTACAGTGCGCTCACTTTGTAATAATAACCGGTGCCTGTTATCGTGTTGCTGTGCGTCCAGTTGGTAAGACTGCTTCCTATAAGCTGAGTGGTAGGTGTGGTGAAAGATGGATCGTTGCTCCATAATACATTGTATTGAGTAACGGCAGGGTCGTAGAATTTATCCCAGCAGAGAACCGATGCATTGTGCGATGATGCTGCATAGAAGCTTGTAGGTGCTGCGATATAATTCACCCCATTCAGTTTCAGATTACATACAGTGAATTTTCCACTGCCGTCATCCTGCGAACCATTGATATAGGTTTGTTCCTGCGGAATGGCTGAGATAGCTGCCGTATAAGAAACAGGGCAGGCATCAGCTGCAACACCTGTTATTTTATAATACGTAGTCGCAACAGGACTTGCAACAGCATGTGTATAGAAAGTAGTTGTTGCACCCGGACTTGATATTGTTGCATAGGTTCCGTTCAATGTGGCCGAAGATTGCAATGTGAAACTGCTGAACTCAGACGAATAGTCCCAGTAAAGTACATTAGCATTGTGTGATGATGCTGCAGTAAATCCGGTCGGAATGGCACTTGCCGCTGTTCCACTCAGTTTTACAGGACATATCTTCAGTGCAACTGAGCCTTCTGCCGTAGAGCCGTCTATATAGGTCTGAGCAACCGGATTTGCAGATGCTACCGGCGAATAATTTGAAGTACAACCGTCGTTGGCTGTTCCTGTAATGCGGTAGTAGTAATTTGCAATTGACGGAATGCTGTGTATATAGTTGATGGTTGTATTATTGGCTGTTGTGGTGAGGTTGGAGAATGGTCCGGAAATACCGGCAGTTGAATATTCGATAGCATACGTATTGAAATACGAATTACTTTCCCAGAACATTACATTCGCGTTATGCGAAGCCGCAACAGTGAAATTGTTCGGTGCATTCACGCCGCCTGCACCCGAAAGCGTTGTCGGGCAGATTTTAAATATTCCATATCCGTCGTTTGTCGAACCATCAATATAAGTCTGAGCAACAGAAGTGCATGGGATAAATGCCGATGACCCTATCGGACAGCCATCGTTGGGCGTGCCATTAACACGATAATAATAGGGCGTAGTACTCGTACCGCTGTGAGTCCAGCTTACTGCGTTTGCGCCCAGTGACGCACTGTTCACAAAGGTTCCGGAGTTCAATGGGTCAGTGGCGTAGGTAATTGTAAGATCACTATAGCCGGCTGCAAAATCCCAGTACATCTGGTTTGCATTGTGTGATGAAGCAACCGTAAACCCGAGAGGTGCACTGTTTCCTGCAACACCTGAAAGTTTGATATTACACAGCCGTTGTGTGCCTGAACCTTCATTGCTTGACCCGTCTATATAAAGCTGAGCAAGATCAGTTACTGCTTTAAATGAAGAAGAAGCATTCGGACAGGCGTCTGAAGTAGTTGCATTTACCCTGTAATAATAAGTCATTGGTGTGATGCCGGAATGCACCCATGAGATAGCTGATGCACCTAAACTTCCTGTTGAAAAATATGTACCTGCATTCAGCGGATCTGTTGCATAGGTTACCGTATAATCGGTGATGTTGGGTGTCCAGTCCCAGTACATAACATTACTGTTATGAGAAGCTGCAACTGTGAATCCCTGAGGACCGCTGTAGCCCGATGTGCCTGAAAGATAATTAACGCAAAGCCTTTGGGTTGCTGAACCTTCATTTTGTGATCCGTCTATATAGGTCTGAGCAGCAGGATTAACGACTTGAGCCGGTGTGTAACTCGACAAGCATCCGTCGTTATACAGTGCGCCTACTTTATAGTAATAGTTGGTGCCGTTTGTGATGCTGCTGTGCGTCCAGTTCGTGAGTGTGCCGCTTACAAGTTGAGTGTTATAGGTGGAGAAGCCCGGGTCATTGCTCCATAATACGTTGTATTGAGTTACTGCCGGATCATAGAATTTGTCCCAGCAAAGTACGGATGCATTATGAGAAGTTGCAGCATAGAAGCTGGTGGGGGCAGGAACATAATTATTCCCGTTCAGTTGTAAATTACAAACAGTCATTTTACTGCTGCCGTCATCCTGCGAACCATCAATATATGCTTGTGCTACCGGTGTTGCCGATACTATGGCAGAAGTCCCAACCGGGCATGCATCTGCAAAGGTCCCGCCGACTTTATAATAGTAATTCTGTGCTGCATTCAGTGAAGGATGTTGCCAGAATGTTGTGGTCGGCGTAAATGTCTGTGTATTGGTCATGGTGCCCTGTGAAAGACCCCAGGAGATAGTATACTGGCTGTACTCTGAAGCAAAATCCCAGTAAATTTCATTTGTCTGATGTGAACCGGCAGCAACCAGACCGCCCGGAGCCACATTGGATGCAAAACCACTGAGCTTGAAGTAACAGCTGCGGTTTTTCCCGTTCCCGTCGTCCTGTGAACCGTCAATATAAGTCTGTCCTGTCGGAACAACCAGCTGAGCAGTCGTATAACGCGATGGGCAAAGGTCAGAATATACCGCCGCAAGCTTATAATAGTAATTACTTCCGTTGGTAATACCGCTATGCGTCCAGTTTATATTCGTAGCAGCAGTATATTGATTGGTGGGCGAAGTAAATCCAATATCATTTGACCAGAGTATGCTGTACTGTGTAATGGAAGCATCAGCGTATTTATCCCAGTACATTACGGATGAATTATGTGATGAAGCCGCAGTGAAATTAGTCGGTTCCACCAGATTATTGAAGCCGTTGAGTGTAAGGTTACAGATTACACCGTGACCATAACCATCGTCCTGAGAGCCGTCAATATAAGTTTGAGCTACCGGAGTCGCTGAAACAATTCCTGAAGTACCGCCGGGGCAACCGTCAATAAAGGTGTTAGTTATCTTGTAATAATAGGGCTGACCTGCTGTAAGACCGGTATGCTGCCATGAAATAGTGGTATTGGGCGAAAATGCCTGATTACTGGATAAGGAGCCGGGAGAAGTTCCATAATAAACAGTGTAGCTGTTAAATTCAGAGGCGTAATTCCAGAATACCATGTTAGCCTGATGAGATCCGGATGCCATTAAGCCGGTTGGCGCCACATTTGATGCGCCACCACTCAATGTGAAATAACACGAACGATTCTTGCCTGCACCGTCATCCTGAGAACCATCAATATATGCCTGTGCTGTCGGATTTACCGTTTGTGCAGCAGAATAGACCGACGGACAACCATCGTTATACAAGGCAGCAACCTTGTAGTAATAATTTGTGCCACTGGTAATACTGCTATGTGTCCAGTTGGTCTGGTTGCTTCCAACTACCTGTGGGGTTGATGTTCCGAATGCCGGATCAAGACTCCACAGAACATTGTATTGGGTGACTGCAGCATCCGTGTATTTATCCCAGAACATGGCAGTTGAGTTGTGCGAAGAAGCTGCAACAAATCCCGTTACTGCCGCCAGGGGGTTGAAGCCATTGAGTGAATACGTACACATATATCCGCGCCCGCTTCCATCGTCCTGCGACCCGTCAACATAAGTCTGGGCAACAGGTATAGCTGAAACTGTTGACGAATATCCTGCCGTACACCCGTCAGTAAAGGTTCCTGTTATTTTATAAAAGTATGGCTGTGCTGCCGTGAGCGAAGAATGCGTCCAGTATGTCGTTGTGCCGGGCGAGAACGCTTGCGTGGTAGTCATATTTAAGGAAGACGTTCCCCAGTAAATCATGTACGAACTGTATTCAGACGAATAATCCCAGTAAAGCTGGTTTTGCAAATGCGATGCGGCAACCGTCAAACCTGACGGGGCAAGAGCAGTAGCACTTCCATCCACTTTTGAATAACAGCTTTTATTCTTTCCACTACCATCATCCTGCGATCCGTTAATATAATTCTGATCAACCGGGGTAGTCATTGCTATTGTAGAATATCCTGCCGGGCAGGCATCACTGAAGGTTCCGGTGATTTTATAATAGTAAGCCTGAGCTGCAGTAAGTGAACTATGTGTCCATGAAATACTGGTATTGGGCGTTACCGGCTGATTGTTGGTCATAGTGCCGAGGCTGGTGCCCCAGTTAACCGAATATCCTGAAAATTCTGAAGAGTAATCCCAGAACAACTGATTTTGCTGATGCGATGCGGCAGCAACAAAACCCGATGGTGCAACATTGGAAGCACCGCCGCCTAATTTGAAATAACAACTACGGTTTTTCCCTGAGCCATCATCCTGTGATCCGTCAATATATGCCTGTCCTGTCGGGATAACAAGCTGGGGCGCCGTATATCTTGACGGGCATCCGTCATTGTAACGGGCGGCCACCATATAATAATAACTGGCTCCGTTTGTGATACTGCTGTGCGTCCAGTTGATATTGCCACCGGTCACAATCTGAGTCGTCGGCGATGTAAAAACAACGTCATTAGCCCACATTACATTGTATTGTGTTACGGCTGCATCCGGGTATTTATCCCAGAAGAGCACCGACGAATTGTGTGAGTTTGCTGCAATCATGTTTGTCGGTTCAACCAGCGTATTATAACCGTTCAGTTTCAGGTTACAGATTACTCCGCGTCCGCTTCCGTCATCTTGCGAGCCATCAATATAGGTCTGGGCTACAGGAGTTGCTGTAACAACAGGAGATGTCCCTGCCGTGCAACCGTCAAGGAAGGTTGCCGTGATTTTATAATAGTAAGTAGTGCCTGCCGTAAGTCCGGTATGGGTCCAGAAGATGTTAGTTCCCGGCGACTGTACCTGGGTTGTTCCCATTGAACCGATACTTGTACCATAATATATCGTGTATTGCGAAAACTCAGGGGAGTAATCCCAGTAAACGTTATCCTGAACATGTGATCCGCCTGCTGTAAGGCTCGTAGGATAGATTGCAGCAGCAGTTCCGTCAAGTTTTGCATAGCAGGCCCTCTGACTAACGGAACCTTCGCCGGTGGAGCCGTCGAAATAAGTCTGAGCACTTGGATTTACTGCTTGTGCTGGGGTATAGGTTGACGGACATCCGTCATTATAGATGGCTGCTACCTTGTAATAATAATTCGTACCATTATTGATACTTGTATGAATCCAGCTGGTGAGTGTGCCTGTTACTGCCTGATTGGTATAACTGCTGAATCCGGCATCATTGCTCCACTGTACATTATACTGTGTAACTAGTGGATCTGCGAATTTATCCCAACACAGTACAGCAGAATTATGTGAATTCGCCGCATAAAAACTGGTGGGCGCCGGAATAAAGTTCACCCCGTTCAGTTTAATATTACAGGCCATCATGCGGGCACTTCCGTCATCGGTAGAACCATTGATATATGTCTGCTCCTGAGCTGTGACCGATACAGGAACCGTATACGCAACACCGCAACCGTCGGCAGTGCTGCCCGTAATTTTATAAAAATAGGGTACTGCCACACTTGCCACTACATGCGTAAGGAAGGTAGTAGTAGCGCCCAGTGTACCGATTGTGCTGTAAGTACCACCAAACGTTGTTGATGCTTGTACCGTAAAACCGTTGAAATCGGGAGAATAATCCCAATACATGACGTTCAGGTTATGAGATGCAGCAACGGTAAATCCCAGTGGCAGGTTATTGATGAATGTTCCGCTCAGTTTTGCAGGGCAGATCCGCTGAGAAGCTGCACCTTCATTGGTTGAGCCGTCAATATACGTCTGTGCAACCGGTGTCGCATTAATTACCGGCGAATAACCAACAGAGCAACCATCGTTGGCTGTGCCTGATAATCGATAATAAACCGCAGCAATCGAAGCAACGGCATGATTATAATACGTCGTGATATTGTTTGGCGCGGTGTAAATCAAAGAAAATGATCCGGCAAGACCTGTGGCAGATGATTCAATAGTATAGTTTGTGAAACCGGGTGTGGCATCCCAGAACATTATGTTGGAATTGTGAGAGGCCGCAACAATGAAGTTCAAAGGTGCATTCGTACCACCGCTGCCATCGAGTTTTGATGTGCATACTGATATTTTGCCGCTACCCTCATTCTGTGAACCGTCAATATAAACCTGACCCATGGAGGTAGTACTTACCACTCCTGAATATCCTGCACCACAACCATCGTTCATAACACCGGTAATACGATAATAATAGGTTGCAAGGGTTGGATTGCTGTGTGTGTAAAATGTAGTGGTATTTCCGGATGTCGTATATAGGTTTGTAAAAGGACCGGCAAGAGCAGTGCTTGATTCAACTGCATAGGTTGAGAAGCCGGGTGTGAAATCCCAGTACATAACATTGGCATTGTGTGATGATGCTACCGTCAACCCGCTGGGTGCATTCGCACTCGATGCTCCCGACAACAGGAAGTTGCATGTACGTATCATACCGGAGCCTTCGTTCTGGGATCCGTCAAAATAGGTTTGACCTTGTGGTGTGGTCGTTTGAACCGGAGAAGTGCCGGCAGGGCAACCGTCGGTGAATGTGTTGGATACTTTGTAATAATAGGCTTGCCCTGCTGTGAGACCCGTATGCTGCCAGAATATGGATGTGTTTGGCGTGAACGACTGTGTATTTGTTAAAGCGCCGGGTGCCGTGCCCCAGCTAACAGTATACTGACTGAACTCAGGTGCATAATCCCAATAAAGTGCATTGGCACTGTGTGATGTTGCCACCGTGAAATTAGTAGGATATACATTCGCTGCACTACCGTCAAGTGCGGCATAACAGGCTCTGAATTTTCCGCTTCCGTCATCCTGTGATCCATTAAAATAAACCTGATCCACAGGGATGACCTGCTGTGCTGCAGTATAGTTTGAAGGACATCCGTCGTTGTAGTAAGCTCCAATCATATAATAATAACTGGTTCCGGAAGTAAGTCCTGTATGAACCCAGTTGGTCAGGGTGCCTGAAACAATCTGGCTGTTCGGCGAAGTGAAGGCCGGGTCAAGGCTCCAAATCACATTGTATTGGGTTACGGCAGGATCATAGAATTTATCCCAGCAAAGTACATTGGAATTGTGCGACGATGCCGCATAGAAACTGGTGGGCGCCGGTATAAAATTAGTTCCGTTCAGCAGAATATTACACACCATCAGCTTACTGCTTCCATCATTCTGCGAACCGTTGATGTAGGTCTGTTCTACAGGTGTGGCTGAAATAATAGGCGAGGTTCCGCCAACACAACCGTCGGTAAAAGTTGCTGTGATTTTATAATAATAGGGCTGAGCGGCCGTAAGCGAAGTTTGCTGCCACGAAATCGTTGTGGCGGGTGTGAAATTCTGGGAAGAGCCCATTGAGCCCACAGAAGTTCCCCAGTACACCGTATACTGACTGAATTCCGGATTATAATCCCAGTAAATCTGATTGGCCAGATGTGAACCGGCTGCCATTAGTCCCGTCGGTGCTACGTTAGACGCGCCGCCATCAAGTTTAAAATAACAGGTTCGCATTTTACCGCTACCGTCATCCGGTGAACCATTAATATACAGCTGATCCGTCGGGGTCACCAACTGTGCGGCTGTGTATCTCGAAGGGCATCCGTCGTTATAGAGTCCGGTAACCTTGTAATAGTAAGATGACCCGGCGGTGATACCACTGTGTACCCAGTTGGTGATACCGCCTGAAATAAGTTGGTTTGCGGGGCTGGTAAAACCTGTATCGCTCGCCCACATTATATTATATTGCGTTACAGCCGGATCTGAATAACTGTCCCAGTAAAGCACTGAAGAATTTTGAGATGCGGCCGCAACCAGATTCGTGGGTGGGATTAATGTGTTGAATCCGTTCAGCATAAGGTTGCACATAATGGCATGACCTGAACCGTCATCCTGTGATCCGTTTATGTAAGTCTGAACCACCGGTACCGACGATTGCGCTGCCGTATAATTCGACATGCAGCCATCATTGTATAAAGCAACAAGTTTATAATAATAGGTTGAACCTGCCGTGAGTCCGCTCTGCGTCCAGTTGGTCAGGCTGCTGCCGATATTTTGTGTTGTAATGCTGCCAAAACCGGGGTCAAGGCTCCAGACTACATTGAACTGACTTACCAGTGGATCCGGGAACTGATCCCAAAAAAGAATATTCGCGTTGTGTGATGAAGCTACCGTTAAATTGGTAGGAGCCGGGATATAATTTAACCCGTTAAGCAATACATTGCAAACAAGTTGTTTGCTGCTGCCATCATCCGAACTTCCGTTGAAATATGTTTGAGTTACCGGTGTGGCTGAAATTACCGCAGAAGTACTTCCCGCGCAACCGTCGGCGTAAGCTGATGTTATTTTATAATAGTATGGTTGCCCTGCCGTGCGACCGGTGTGCTGATACCATGTAGTCGGATTGGTAATAACCTGGGAGTTTGTGAGAGCGCCCGGGCTTGTGCCCCAGTTAATAGTGTACTGATTGAATTCAAAGGTGTAATCCCAGTATAGTTCATTCATTTCATGTGAACCGGCAGCCGTAAAGCCTGTTGGTGGCAAGTATGGCGTTGTGCCGTTAAGTGTTGAATAGCAAACGCGCAGAGCGGCCGCACCATTATCGGTAGAGCCGCTGATGTACGTTTGCTCTACGGGCACAACAAGTTCGAGTGCCGAATATCTTGTAGGGCAGCCATCATTGTATTTGGCTGCTATTTTATAATAATAGTTACTGCCGGCAGTTATTCCGGTATGTGCCCAGTTAATATTCCCGCTTGTGATGGCCTGTGTTCCCGGGCTGGTAAAGCCGGTATCATTGGCCCATAAAATCGTATAATTCGTAACGGCGGCATCTGAGTATGTATCCCAGGTGAGTATGGATGCCTGATGTGATGCTGCGCCTTCAAGTCCGGTAGGAGGGGGTAATGGGTTATAACCATTTAATGTGTAAGTACACATATAGCCACGCCCTGAGCCATCGTCCTGTGATCCGTTGAAATATGTCTGGACAATTGGCTGTGCTGATTTTTCGGAAGATAAAAGAGTTTTATAAATAACACCGCTTACATTTACCCAGGCACGGATGCGGTAATAATAAGTCGATGATGTGCTGAGACCGCTGTGCGTGTAGTTCACAGTGGGATTACTGATTGTAATAGAGTCAGTGAGTGTAGAGAAACCTTGTGTAGTAGACCAATAAATAGAATAATGGTCGACCTGGGCCATGGTATAAGGTTCCCAGTATAAAACATTTGTTCCGTGCGATGCTGCTACCGTGAAACCGGTGACTTGCTGCGCCTGCGTTCGCAAGACCGCCAGCAGCAATATCAGGCTTAAAACACCGGCTCTACACAACCTGGTCTTAATCATGTTATCTGTTTTACAATTACGATGAAATAATTTTTCTCACAACCATTGAAGTGGTTAACCTTAATAAACAGGACGTGCCGCTCTTTCTGATTCTACAGAAAAAACAGGGCATTGCTGCCCGCCCGGTGAATAAATATCATGCTCCACCGGGCAGCAACAACATCCGTTGATTATTAAAGTTCTCTGACGCAGCGCATGCCATTGTAATAATTACGAGCGGTATAGGTGTTATTTTGGTCTCTGTTGGATACCCAGCCATAGTTATAAGCGTCATACCAACATCCACCGCGGTAACCATGCCAGTAAAATGTAGCAGCTGTATTGGTTATTTCTGTGTAACCACCAACACACCAACCGGCAACATCAGCATTACCATTGGCATTCAGCTGTCCATCACCGACGGCGCCGTTGAAGGTGGCTGCATATGAGAAATAGTTATACCACGATGGAACAACAGCTTCCCGAACGTTACCTGCCAGATCAAGGATGCCATAGTAACTTGCGCCTGCCCAACGTTTACGGTCGGTTACAGGGGTAGGCCATGTACCTGTTCTGTAAGCAAACATACCGCAACGTACTGGTCCTGTAGCAGTTGTATTGTTCATCTGTATGTTATAAGCTGAAGTAGTTGTAATTAATTCATTAACAGCACCATCATTGGTTGGTGTAGTTGTGTAGCAACCATATGTAGTTGTTCCCCATGGAAATTCGTAGGTGGTCGGGAATATCGGTTTGGGGTTGAGAGGGTCGGTATTATCTGTACCGCGGCATGCTTTTTCATATTCAAATTCTGTCATCGGCCTCAGTGCAGCCCAGTCGGCATAAGCACAGCCATCGGCGAAGTTCAGATAATTGCATGCACGCCATTTCCCGGTAAAAGAAGTCGCAACATCATCTGTTACAACAGCGTCCCAATACCAATTGTTCCTGTAGGTGGAGTTATTTGCACCAATATTTCTATTCGTTCTAGCTGCATTGTTCGGCAGGGTGTTAAAGAAGTCAGCATATTGCTCCTGACTGATTTCATACTTCATGCAATAAAAACCATCATATCCTTTTGGGAAAGCTGTCGGTAAAGTATATCCTGCGGTTACCCAAGGGTCATAGATTTTGTCTGTTGCTGCGTAACCGCTCGCAACAAAGGTTAAAGCGTTTTCGGAAGTCACCAGATAAGGCATATATCCGAGACCGGAACCTGAACTTCTTCTGTATCCGTAGGAACCACTGGGTGCGGTTGTCATATTGCCGTCACCAACAAAGAAGGGACCTCTGGGTACATATACCATTTCTATGGCAAATACCTGAACCCTTACCTGAGCATTGTTCGCAACACCGTCGGTAGCATAATTCCAACGAAGCATTACGTCGGTAAGGCTGATGTTGCCTGTACCGTCGCTGGTGCGATATACAAAAACACCTTTTCCATCACTGGTCGGATTGAAGGTCATACCGCCCGAAGGTGCTCCACTGCCAATTGAATAATCACCGGCGGTGGTTGAGAGGGTTGCATGTTTCCAGTCTTGTCCGGGAACTTTGTACTTTACAAAAATCCATGCGGCGTCGTAGTTGGCTGGGCCTCCGCTCATACGCCAGCCCATATCCCAGGCAAGGTTGAATTTTACTTTTGTGTAAGCAGGAGATGCTGTTGAGTCCTGCGCAGTCAAGCCGGCACTGGTTACCTGGATGTTTGCCGAGTTAGCGGCAAAGGCTACAATTACAAGAGCAGCCATCAGAATAAACTTTCTCATAAAATTGAATTTTGGTTAATAATTGTTATTTAATTTATAATTGTATTTAAGGAATAAGCTACCAAATCCTGATATTAATCACACAAATTTACGGAGAAATGACATTGAAGATATTAAAATGAGATGGTATTCTTACATAAAAACGAGGCACCTCTTACACGTCGTAACTTATTAAAAATAGATTAATTAATTTCTATTCACAGAATATTAAAATTATACAAATATTGAAATGTGATTTTATTACTTTATTAAATAATTAATAATCATTACTATAAGATATTTTATTTTAAATTGATTGGAGAACCACTTATATATATAAAGATTAATTATTCTTATAACAATTTAATGACTTGGCGGAAAAATCTGTACAATCAACGGCCAATTATTACATCGAAATTTTCAAATGCTGATATTTAAATACGTATAATTACTTATGTTGGTTTGTGAAATTCCTGATAATATACGGGCAGGTCTTTTGACCTGCTCACTCCTCAGTTAAATAACTCCCTCATTTCAAGACCTTAATCCCTTGATTGGGCTTGTCATACCGCCATACTTTTGGTTTATAGATTTTGATATAAACCAAACCCCAAAAACACCGAGTATGTCAAAACAATTATTCATTGAAGAGAAACACCTCAAAAACCTGCTGGACGTGGTTTCAGAAAAAAGAGAACATTGCTGCTGGGACGATATTGAATGGATAATAGTAAAGAAATATGTGCGCAAGAATCCTTTTGATGGAAAAGGGAAAAGCACCTCTACAAGGTATTTCGTAAACTGATACACAATCTGCCTTATCAAACTAAAACAAACCAACCCCCCTGACTATGAACAACTTTTTACACAGCATGGATTTCTCTTCCGCTCACGGAACCGGCGAAGTCCAGGTGTTGACGCAAATGCTGCAGGGTAAACGACCCAATGTTCTTGTGGTAGATGATCTGCACATTAATCTGGTACTGCTCGGTAAGTATATCGAAAAGTATGGCTATGAACCCGTTTTTGCCTACGATGGCGTTGAAGCTATCGAAAAACTCTGGACAAACAATTTCGACATCGTTTTCATGGATTTTCAGATGCCTGTGATGGATGGTTTCGAAGCGCTTCGTATTATTCGGCACGAACTGCCCGAGCCTCTATGCAACATTCCGGTCATTGGCGTCTCTGCTTCTATGGAACGCGATGCTATTCGAAGGTTTCTTGAACTGGGCGCAAACGATTTTATTTCTAAACCGTACGAAGCCGAAGACCTTAGGGCAAAACTCCTCAAATACGCCCATTACCTCGTGGCGTAATAACTGTTTTTTGGGAAATTAATGTATTTTTGTTCGGCAGGGTGCTTGTGCACCTTGCCGTTTTTAATTTCCTAAAAAAATTTCCGATGATAAAAAAAATATGCCTGCTTGTCACGATGTTTTCGATTGTGCATGCAATTGCATTTTCACAAAATTCAGGTATTCATAAAGCCGGGCTGTCGCCCATCACTAAAGAGTACTTGACCCGGTCGGCGAAATCGGGTACAAAGTCTATTTTGTCAAAAGATTTTGTGTATCAAAAAATTTCAGGTCAATATTACCTCAGTGCATTTCTCAAAGTAAACGAGTATTTTGAAAATAGTTCAATTTCAGCGCTTGGTGCGAAACCGGGAACGCGCGCAGGAAACATCCTTACCGTTCAACTGCCTCTTGATAAAGTTGAAGCAATCAGAAATATCCCCGGTATAGATTACATACAGCTTGATGAGCCGGTGTTTATTGCTCTCGACAGCGCACGACACGATACACACGTCGACTCTGTCCACGCAGGAATTAACCTGCCGATGGCCTATTCCGGTAAAAATGTTGTCGTTGGTATTATTGATGCAGGCTTTGACTTCACCCATCCGACACTTATGGATACTTCGGGCAATTATTACCGTGTTAAAAAAGTGTGGGAACAGAAAAGTGCCGGTACGCCTCCTGCCGGTTATACCTATGGCAATGAGCTTGCCGATAGTGCCTCTATATGGAGTGGCGCAATTGATGTGAATGCTTTCTCGCATGGAACACATGTTGCCGGTATTTCAGGCGGCTCCGGTTTTGGAAGCGATTCAACAAATTCACGCTTTCGCGGAATGGCCTTTGAAAGTGATCTGGTGTTTGTTTGTATCAAGCCCGACCCCGACCAGTGGACAACAACCGGTATGACAAATATTATCGATGGCATAAAATATATTTTTGATTATGCCGACGCCGTTGGAAAACCTGCAGTGGTGAATCTTAGCTGGGGATGCAGCATGGGCCCGCACGATGGCACTTCGCTCTTCAGCCAGGCGGTAGATAATATGACAGGTCCCGGAAAAATATTTGTCTGCTCGGCAGGCAATAACGGTGAAAACGATATTCATCTTCATAAGAAACTCACTGCGACCGATACATTACTGAAAACTGTTGTGAACTTCTCGTCTTATCTTCCCGAGAAAAAAACATGGGTGGATACCTGGGGCAATGCCGGCGACAATTATTGCGCCATGGTTACTTTATATCAGGGATCAGTGGCCGGTCAGAATACGGGTTTTATCTGTCTTGATGACAGCCTGCATGCTACCTTTCTGATAAGCACATCTGGAGATACCTGTTTTCTCGGCATAAGCACTGCCGCGGCAGAATATAACGGCAAGCCCCGTATTTTCTTCGATATATATAACAAATCAACAAACCGCATACTGATAACTCTGAAAAGCAGCAGTGCTGATATCCACATGTGGACCGGCTTTGTACAGGATTATTCGGGGTATTA
This sequence comes from Bacteroidota bacterium, assembly GCA_037133915.1. Taxonomy (NCBI): domain Bacteria; kingdom Pseudomonadati; phylum Bacteroidota; species Bacteroidota bacterium. Next base: position 4,971 of record JBAXND010000037.1, on the reverse strand, counting down.
CGGAAAGTTCTCATCAGGCAGTATTCCGGGTGCTTCCAACGGAACACGCGATGTTACCATCAGCGATTTTGCCACAACACATTCATGTATCGCGGTAGCGGCATTTGCATCGAAAGTGAATTATATCGGCATAAATGGTGTGCCGTCATCTTACAGTTCGTACGTTGCCGAAGGAAACATCACACCGTTTTCGAGTCACGGACCGGCTGCCGACAGCGCTACAAAGCCCGATATTGCTGCTCCCGGAATGGTGCTCGGGTCCGCTATAAATTCTTACGACAGCTCATATATGAACGGAGGCGCTTCGCGCAGCGACGTAATAAGTTGTTATAACAGTCCCATAAATGGCCGCGATTACTGCTACGGCATGATGAGCGGAACTTCCATGTCGTCGCCTGTTGCAAGCGGTATTGTGGCATTGTTGTTACAGGTGAGACCGCAACTTACTCCCGACGATGTTAAGAATACCTTGCAGCATACTGCCATCACCGATAATTTTACCGGCGTGATTCCACCTCAGGGAAGTTTTTTATGGGGTTTTGGGAAAATCAATGCATACGCTGCCGTGATGTACGCCTGGCAGCAGACTAATATTGCGCAATTATCGGGCGTGCCAAATAATTTTATGGTTTATCCGAATCCGAACAATGGTAATTTTTCAGTAGATTATTTCAGTGCCTCGAATGAGTCTGTAATGGTTTCTGTGACTGATATGGCAGGCAGAATAATTATTAATTCTCAATGGAATGTTACAGCCGGACGGAATATCATAAAGCTCGATTTAGAAAGCATTTCAAATGGTATTTATTTGCTGAATGTTACATCTCATAATGGTCTTTCCGTTTATCAGATAGCGGTGCAGCATTAATATCGGGAGCACTCTTAGAATGAATCATTGGGCAGATAATTTTCTAAGAACGGTTCACTGATTTTTGTATCCAAATGCATGTTGCAGCCCGCGACAATAACGGAGCTCTATGCGCTCAATCTTCTGTCTCTTTTTTCATGAATAACAGTATATTCTTAAGCAGGCCAGCGGAACGCGAACCGTTCACATCGCCCACACACAAAGCGCCAATATTTAAAATAATGTTTGTGGAAGTTATTTGTTTGTTGTAAGAATGGTTAACAGTATAAATGCCGTTTTTACGGAAATTGCAGATTCTAGTCGTGTCTTTTCCCGGTTCCAATGTGGCAAAAACCCAGTTTCCCATCGGAAAAGTGCTGATGACATGTACAAAATATTTTCTGCAGTTTAGCGCATCAACAGTGTTCATTTGACCTGATATTTCGGTTTCTCCTGCAAAGCGATGCATTTTATTCATGCTTGTTAGTCCAACCATGACATTGGTTATTAACAGTGCATCCGATGCATTTATTCCACCGCTGGCCAGATCCGTTTTTACACTGAAATTGTAGTAGCCGGGCTTGATATTATTCAAAGTATATCCGCTGTTAGTAAGGGTTGCCGAGTCTATAGCATCAGTAGAACCGGATTGAAAGATATATACTTTCGTGATTTTTGAAGAGTTGTACAACGAATAGGGTGTGCCGGCCTGATATAAAACGGTTCCGGTAATACTGAATAATTTATATTCAACATCTGAGGAAGTCACCACACTGCATCCGTTGGAAACTATGCAATGGTAAAGGTATCCATTCATTCCAACGGTAGCTCCCGGAAGACTCAGTGTGGTTGTTGTTATACCGTTGTAAATTATTCCGTTTGTGTTCTGCCAGTTGCTTCCGCCGTTATCACTCACTTGCCACTGGTAACTGATTACCGAACCGGATGTTGCTGCTACGGTATACGTTGCAAAGCCCCCTGCGAATATCTCATCGTTTATCGGTTGCGTGGTAATAACCGGTGTCATGCCCAGACCACCCGGGCTTGTGGTTCCGCTTACCCAGGTTACTGTATAAGGTTTTGGTTTTGGTTTGCTGCCATCGGTAATTTCTTCATGAACATTTGTAAGAAAAGATAACGTGGCCGTTCCATTTGTTTTATAAAGGAATTTTAATTTTACAAGTGTACCAGAAGCCACACTGCTGGGTGATTGATTAGCCCAACCGTACCATATCTGCCCGGTAGCGCCGATATGCGGATCTACATAGTTAATTGTAGGCGATGAAAAAGATGGATGTTCTGTTTCGTATCCGCGATATCCAAGAATTGTTGTATCGGAAATTTTAATTGCAAAGGAAATAGCACTGACATCGGGCTGACCCCAACCTGAAAACATCACGGGAATGAGGACGATGTCACCTGAGCAGGCCGTTGCATTACCGAGGCTTACTGTGCACAACGAAGTTGAACTAACGCTGAAAACTGTTGCCGGACTAGTGCCGCAAGTATTGGCGGCGGTAACGCTGATATCACCTAAGGTACTTCCCGGTATTACCGTTAAGGATGGTGTTCCCTGACCTGACACGATATTCCATGCAGGCGTGCCGCCCGAGGGAACTGTCCACGCATACGAAGTGGCTCCGGGAACATTGGCAATGCTGTACGTTTCAGAAATTCCGGGAAAAGGGAACATGTTGCCTGAAATAACTCCCGGCTGTGCCGGCAAAGAAGTAATCGTAACTATGCCCGAATTCCAGTTTGTCGTGTAGGCATTGCTTTGAATATCTATCACAGTTCCTGTTCCATTTCTAAAACTCAGATTTAAAGTTCCGATTTTTTTTGCCAGAAATTTGAAAACGATGAGTGTTCCGCCGGCTATAGTGGCAGCGTTTGAGTTTGACCAGGCGTAAATTATTTTAGCGGATTTGCCACCTGTTGGAACAGTATTTATAACCGGGTTATCAAAGGATGCGTGTATGTCTTTGTTGCCCCGGTAACCAATTATTGTTGTGTCAGGAATCAGAAGTTCAAATTCAAGAGCGCCTGTATTGGGCTGATTCAATCCGGCGAAGGTTATCGGAACAAAAAGCGTTTCACCCAAACAAGCTGTCGATGATTCAATACTTAAACTGGCGCCCGCATATTTATTAACTGCAAGGGTGCGTTGTTGCCCCGTTCCGCATGAATTGGATGCTGAAACCTGGATAAAACCCGATTTTATTCCAACGGTGGTATTCAACGACACGCTTCCCTGACCCGAGTTGACGCTCCATGCCGGAGTACCGCCTGACGGAACAGACCATGCATATGATGTAGCATTTGAAACAGGGGCAATGCTGTATATTTGTGTGCTGCCGAATAACGGACTACCTGAGCCTGAGATAGCGCCCGGCTGGGCAGGAATCGTGTTCACAATGGCTGCAGCATTTGTCCAGCTCACATTATAAGCCTGACCACTCAACTTTGTGACGCCGCTGCTCGGGGTAATAAAGTTCAGACTCGAACTGCCTCCCGATTTACACAGAAATTTAAAAATGATAAGGGTGCCTGAATTCACGGTGCCAGGTGTAGTGCTCGACCACGAATAAAGTATTTTTTTACTTGTACCACCTGTGTTTACAGTATTTGTAAAGGGTGCTGTAAATGAAGGATGGATACCTGTACACCCCCGATAACCTATAATATTCGTATCAGAAATTTGTATTGAAAGATCAATGGCTGCAACATTCGGTTGGTCCCATCCCGTGAACGAAACGGGAACATACATGATATCTCCCACGCAGGTTGCCGGAGCTGTTAATGATACAGTACAATTTGATTGTGACAGCGCACTAAAAGATATTGCCTGAAGCACAAGCACTATAAATATAGAATGTGCCAATTTTGTTTTTCTTTTCATAGAATGTATATTTCATTTTTTTTTCAACTGTGTTCAATGCGTTCAATGCTCTTTGGTTTCAAACTTTGATGGCAATACTTTTGTCAATTTAGCTTTAATGTTTCACCACTATTTTTCCGGTCATTTTTGAAGTATTCCCGTTCGTACCTGTTTCTGCTATATAATAGTAAAACCCTTCGGGCAATGGTTTTACGTCCAAGGCTATCTTATTAACGATGGTAGATGGCTGATTTGCGTTTTTTGGAAGAACTAATTCACCCATCTGATTAAATAAACTAACAGAAATCTGAGTGTTTTGGGATTTTTGAAAACTAAAGAACACTTTATCATCTGCGGGGTTTGGGAAAACCATCAACGCCTTTTCCGATGTGGCTTTTGGTTGATGAATATTCGTCGAAGTGCTTACAAGGCCATTGTTCCAGGTCGTCGTATAGCTAATTCCGTCGTAATCGGCTATTTCACAGTTCTCATCGATAAATTCTATGGCTGATGTACCACCTTTGTACAGTAGTTTTATTTTTATTAGAGTATCACTGACAGCAGTTGAAGATGTCAATGAACTCCAAGAAACATAAATGTGTTGCGTGTTATTCACATAATTTGTATTCCCTGAGTTGAAACTTGGAATGGTACTGCAGAAATCCTGCAATCCTCTGTATCCAATTACGTTCGTATCCGCAATATGCATATCAAGTGAAATAGCATTTACTCCGGGCTGATTCCATCCGTCAAATATCACCGGCATCAGGATAAGTGTTCCGGGAACAGCATATATTGTGTCCATGCTTACGGATGCAATACCCGATTTCTGAGCCTTAACCGGGCCTGCTGATAAAAGCATTATTGCTAATATAAAAATGCTCGCACTGAAAATGAATCGTTTATTTTTCATTAGCTTCTATTTTTTTATTAGTGAATGATGATCATTTTTTTTGTTGCTGAACCGCGCTTGTTTGTTGAGATATAATCCATGCGATAGGTGAAAATTCCTGCTTGCAGGTCATTTCCTGAGAAAACTATTTTGTGTGAACCCGCATCCTGATTTTCATCAATCAATACCTTTACTTCTTCACCAATAACATTGAAAATTGCAAGACGGACATGCCCTGTCTCCGGAAGTACATATGATATTTCAGCAGTTGAATTCATTGGGTTCGGAATACAGTTTCCTAATCACTGTTGTCCGGTAAAAGTTTGAAAGAAGCCGAAGCATAAGCCCGGCTTC
>JBAXND010000036.1 GCA_037133915.1 Bacteroidota bacterium | reverse complement strand
GGTGGTCAATTTGAACCGGCGCACACTGGATATTTAGAGCGTTTTTTCCACCTTAGGAATTATGATGCATGATATGGCTGGAATTTACCATGATAAAAATGAACCTCGACCAGACAATTGTCAAATGCGATTGCTTTTTAATAGAGATCCGTTGTCTTGTATTATTACATTAGCGGATATATTACAAGATTTTGAGAGACCTAAAATTGATTTTGGTGTTCATAAAAGAGGAAGTGTTTTTAAATATGATCATGCTTGTCAAGAAACGAGATTATTAAACAAGAATAATGAGTTGGAGATAATATATAAGTTCAAAAGTGATAATGATAGGGTATTGAATATTCCATTTAAACAAGAAGATGAAATAAAATATTTTCATGAAGACGATGGTTATTTAGATTTTTCAAGCATCGGAATTCAAAAAGTGAAAATAAATACGGAATCAATAAAAAAATAATTTGTTAATTCACCAGGGGTTCAAAATCATAAGATTGAATTCCAATTTTGCTTTACTGCTTGATTAAAACTCAAAAAGTACAATTGTACACCTCATATTCCAGTATTCTTTGAGAGTTAGATTATGCTTGAACCCAAATCTATCATTTCCTTCAAGCTAACTGTCGCTTTGAAGAAACAGGCAATAGCTATTTTACATAATGCGCTCTTATAGGAACAGCCGTTTTTCAGCGGTATAAAATTATTTTATCGACTGTCCTAAGCTGCACTACCCAAACAAAAAAATGATAAATAGTATTTTCATAGGCAAAAAAAGAGGCTTCCGAAGAAGCCCTTTTTCATCTAGTTCATCATGAGCTTGTCGTATTTTCCATAGATTTTTTCCATATCCCGGTTGATCAGATCATCGACAACCCGGGCGTATTTTTTTGTCATATTAATACTGGAGTGTCCGAGCATCTTTGATACAACTTCCATTGAAATTTGATTTGCAAGCGTTACAGTTGTTGCAAAGGTATGACGAGCCGTATGTGTGCTCAGATTCTTTTTAATTCCGCAGACGTCGGCAATCTCCTTTAGATAGGCATTCATTCTCTGATTGCTTGAAACGGGAAGCAGTAAGCCGGTTTTCATGCAATAGGGATGATTCTTGTATTTATTCATCAACTGTACCGCCGGTGGTAACATCGGAATATTGCACCAATTATTCGTCTTTTGGCGGCGTTTCTTTATCCACAAGCGACCATCCCTTGTTTCAATATCTGAAGCTTTCAAACTTTTCACATCGATGAAAGCCAGACCGGTGAAGCAGCAGAACAAGTAAATATCTTTCACCTGTTGCACGCGCAAAATTTTAAACTCCTTATTCATCAACAAATTCAATTCGGATTCCGTAAGGTAATCCATATCCACCTCATCCAAATGATACTTGATGTTCCTGAAGGGGTCAATTTTCATCCAGTTATTCGCCAAGGCGATCCGCACGATCTTCTTGAAATTTTTGATATACTTTATCGCTGTGTTATTGCAACAATTCCGGTTTTTCTTAAGGTAATATTCAAAGTCACTCACGAACATCGGCGTGACCTCATTTATCGACACATCCTCCCGTCGGTATTTCCACTTTATGAAATCATGAATGTGCTTTCGTGTGGTGATATAACGCTCCACGGTTGCAGGGGCAAAATCGATATTCATCAAGCCCGTACACTTTTCATTGTGATCATCAAAGATTCCGAGAATAGTCTTTGTGCTGCTGTCAAGTCCCATATAGCGATCCCGCAAAGTAAACGGCGTTACAGTTTCATTATGGTCCTCTAGCATAACTTTATGTTCACGCAGCTTTGACTTAATCTGATCGAGATAGTCGTTGATTTCGGCAGCGGCCTTTGTATTGCCCTTCGCCCGGTTCTTTGAGGTGTCCCAATGCTCTTCCGGGATTTCTCTTTGCGTAACAAATTCGGCACGCTCACCGTTCATAGTGATGCGTGCGTAGATTGGCAGCATTCCGTTTTTCAATGCCCTCGTGCGTTTCACGAAGAAAAGCATGTTGAATGTTGTTCTTTTCATACTCTTAAATTATTAGTTACAAAATTAATTTATAAGAGTAAAAAAGCTCAACGCAATACATTACATTTCAGCGCATTATTTCCTATTCGGTTGCACAAATTCTCAGATTTTTCATGCAACCGAATTGCACACGGTGAAATTGCTTTTCGGTGCTTTTTCCTGCTTTTGTAAAAAACAGAAAACCACCGATTTCGTTACAAAGTCAGTGGTTTTCGTTGTTTAACTTGCTATATCAGCGGAGAGAATGGCTCTATCACCTTCTATTAAACGCATATCATTATTTAGTTATATTATTCGCCTGTAATGCAATTTATATAGGCTTTATGGAAATTTTCATTTAAGTTAAGAATAGTTATAATTAATTTGGTTAAATCATTTATCGTATGTATTTTTGTCTGTAAATCTAATGGCAATGAAGTTTAAAAGCAAGGTAACATTCCGGTTGGAACAAAGAAAGGATAAGATGACCGGGGAAATAGTCAAAGACAATGTTCCAATAATATTGGATTTCTCATTTGATGGAAAGCGGCTTCAATACTATACCGGCTATCGAATAGACGCTAACAAGTGGGATGCAAATTCTCAATCTGTTGTAAAAAATAACATTAATAAAGCTGGTGCAACTTCAAGGGAGATAAATAATCATTTCGTTGACCTCGAATCCACAATTACTAAGATATATCAAGAAGCGAAAATCTTCGAGAAAAGACCAAGCGTACAATACATCCGGGATCAACTAAAAAAGAGGATGAATGAAGACAGCAGTGCCCAAAACTCATTCATTGAAGTATTCCAAGAGTTCTTAGACCTGGAACAGAAGAAAAGGGATTGGACTAGTGGCACAATTACAAAGCTAAATACAATCCTTAGTCAACTCAAAGAGTTTCAAAAGAAAAAGCATTATAAGATAGAATTTGATAGTATTGATGACAACTTCTATATTAAATATGTCGAATTCCAACGAGAAACGTTAGGCCATCGAAATACAACAATTAAAAAGAATCTGTACATTTTTAACTGGTTCATGAATTGGGCAACGAAGAAAAAATATAACACCAATTTTACCTATAAAGATTGCTTACCTGATCTGAAAGGAACTGATAGAGAAGGCAAAATAATAATCTTGGATTGGGATGAATTAATGAACTTGCACCATTTGGAAATCGGTAAAGATTATCTAGAGCGTGTTAGAGATGTCTTTTGCTTTTGTTGTTTTACTGGTTTGCGGTATTCGGATGTACAGAATCTAAAACGTAGCAATATTAAAGAAAACCAAATTGAAATTACTTCAATCAAGACAGATGACGATTTAATAATTGATCTTAATGATCATTCCAAGGCTATCCTTGCGAAATATAAAGATGCACCATTCGAGAATGATAAATGCCTGCCTGTCATTAGTAATCAAAAAATGAACGATTATTTGAAAGAACTTGGTAAAATAGCCGGTCTCAAAAGTCCTGAAACTATTGTTTATTATAAAGGATCGGAACGGTTTGAAGAAACATTTGAGAAATGGCAACTGTTGTCCACGCATTCGGGTAGAAAAACATTTGTTACAAACGCAATATTTTTAAATATACCCTCAGAAATAATTCAAAAATGGACAGGTCATAAAGACCATAAGGTTTTTGAGAAGTACTATAAGATCATCGACAAGAAAAAAAGGACGGAGATGAAAAAATTCAATAGGTCAAAACCCAAAAAAAGTAACTCCAAATAGATATGAAACTATTTTTGCTTTACATGAGTGAAAAAGATGCAATGATTATGAAGTTGCAAGAGAAGTATTCAAAAATGGATCTTCCTGATGATCATAATCGAGAGGTTATTTTAAAAGAGTATAAAGATGAATATGATAGGAATTTCTGGGATCTTTTCCATCTAAAGGACAACCCCCATAACAAATATTTTTACATTGAAGATTTTAATAATAAATATTTCTGCTACGATTTTAATGATGGGACTTTTTTTGAAAAAAGGTTCCAAAAAGTAAAAAAGCAATTCCAAGAAGATTATAAAGGACTTCCGTTTTTAAGAAAAGTTAAAAACTTTTTAAGCCAGGGTGATGATAATATTATTAAAAAACTTGCGCATTATACCGCATATCTGGAAGCAAGATCAATAATATTCAAATCACCGAGTATAGAAGGAAAAGAAGAAACCTTAAGTGGGCGACAAAAAGTAAAAATAGAAAAGTTTAGACCAACATTACCAGAAATGTTTATTGATAAAGACAAACTTGCTGAAATAACTACTAAATTAATCAGCAATGGATTTGTTAAACAAAATGACAATATGCAATATCTATGGTATGGAAAAGATCTTCTAAGTACTGATGGTAGCGGACAAATAGAAGATGGTCGTGGCTTACAGTTAGTTGCATTATCAATGGTCATCGAGGAGAAGGCACTTTATAATGCATTATATTCTGCTAGCAATATTCATCACGCTTTTTCAACATATTTCAATTCTCACTTGAAATATGAAAATTTCAAACCGAGTCGCATAGCGAAAGCTGAAAAATATACAAAATATTTTCGCTTTATCTAATCTCGAAACACCTGATTTTTCTGGTACCCTAAAGTTCCCCTAAGTTCCTTTGGGTACTTTGGGATTTAAATGGGTTTCACTCATAGATACCTTTATGCTTTTAAATAAGCAAAGAGATATGTCACAAAACCCATTCGAGATTTTAGAGCAAAAAATGCAATCGGGATTTGCCGAAATAAAAGAATTAATCCTATCGCAAAAACTATCAGAAACGTCCGAACAGGCTGAAGAAAGCAAATATTTGTATAGCTTACGCGCCCTATCTGATTTTATTGGCTGTTCCGTTGTGACGGCGCAGAAACTAAAGAATCGGGGCACCATACCCTATTATCAAGTCGGTCGCAAGCTTGTGTTTGAAAAAGAAGCTGTACGACAAGCAATGAAACCTTGCTACCGTTTTAAAAAGGCCAAAGGAGGTAAGGATGGACAATGATAACACATATCAACGTGACAATTTATCATCTGAATGTGTCCGGTTTATAGATGGAATACTGCTACTTTATAAGAATAAGGTGGAATTGTACCTTCGGAAAGGATGGAGTGTCGATACATTAGAGGAGATTGTTCAAGCAATAACGACAATCAAAGAATTAAGAATTGCCGAGAAAAAGTCAGAAAAACGAACCTTTCAGGCACGTTGTACGAAGTGCGGAAAGAACAATGAACCCTCAAAGTACTATGATAAAGAGGCTTTTCGCGCATATCACGAATATGAGGTGCGAAATAAATGGGAAGATTACTTTTAAAATATAAATAATGCAACAAGAACAAAGAAATAGTATAGCTAATACAAGCTTTCAGGAAGAAATATTCCAGAACTTACCAGACATTCTACAAAAAGCGATCATCTTATTCAATGACAAGGTGGAAAAGGACGTCTTATTGGCTGGAGCGTTAGGCGTTTTAAGTGGATGCTTGCCAAACATAATAGGAACATACGATACCCACAAAGTAGGAAGTAATCTATTCGTTTTTGTAAGATCACAGGCTGGCGCAGGGAAAGGTACCCTCATTTATTCTCAATATCTTGCTAAAAGAATTCATAAAAATAAAATGCAAAAAGCTAAAGAGGCAAATTCTGATTATCAGGATCAATTAGAAGAATTCAGAAACAGTAAAATTAAACATAAAGGTGCGTCAGTAACAAGGCCGGAACCACCAAAGCAGGAAATGCTCTTCATTCCCGCGAACAGCAGCTCAAGTGCTTTTCTTAGCGCTTTAGCGAGTAATAATGGCAGGGGAATTATGTTCTCTAGTGAAGCAGATACTCTTGTTAGTACATTAAAACAGGACTGGGGAAATTATTCTGATTCTTTGCGATGTGCTTTCCATCATGAACCAATCACGCAACTCAGGAAAGTGAATAATGAATTTATTGAAATAATTAAACCGTATTTATCGGTCGTACTAAGCGGCACACCCGGACAATTAGCGAAACTGATTCCAAATTCAGAAAACGGTTTATTTTCCAGATTCCTTTATTATGATCTTAAATTGAAATTGGAATGGAAAAATATCTTTTCGTCCAATGGAATAGATTATGAAAATGAATTTGATAGGATCGCTGAAAAAATTTGCATACTATTCGAACAACTTGAAAATAGGGAAATACCAATTATTTTCAAATTTACACAAGACCAGCAAAATGTCTTTAATAAAGAATTTGAGCGCTGGCAGAACAAATTGGCAACTATATATGGTAATGAAATAGTGCCGTCAATCAGACGCCTTGGCCTAATCTTTTTTAAATTGTCTATGCTCTTATCAGGTCTGCGATTAATAGATTTACAAACCCTACCAAATGAGATCATCTGTAACAGCACTGATTTCTATGTAGCTGGATTGTTGACTGACACTTTTATCAACAATGCTTTATCTATTTTTTCGGGGCTTCCCAAATGTCATGCTGTCCCATTTTCAAATAAACGCATGAACGATCTTTACGAGAAATTGCCAAAAGAATTTAGCAGAGAACAAAGCATTGAAATTGCAAATGAAATAGGAATATCAGATTCAACAACTGATAGATTCTTGAAATCCGATCAATTATTTATCAAAACCTCCTACGGAAATTATCAGAAATTACTATGAGCTATGACAATATGAAAAACTTAACAAAGTTGTATCTATACCACGACCACCAAGATAATGAACTTTGTCACATTGTCAGGTTAATCTACAGGGTTCTTAGAACCTGAGATAAACGTCATGGTGGTATTCCCCACAATTCATTATGAAACTCCTCGATTTAGAGCATCGAGATATCAAAACGGCCAATGCATCCGGCGAAAATTGGGTGCGCCCAGAGGGACGGGGAATACAGCCCAAGAAGGATTCAAATTAAAATAACTAATTATAAAATATTCAAAGCAATGAAAAGAATAAGAAAATGCATAGAATGCGGAAAAGAGTTTGACGGGCGTACAAATCAAAAATATTGCACCCAGGAATGTAAAATGGCTACCGCAAATAAAAATAAAAGTGATGAATTTCCTGTTATTAATACTAAAACTGAAAGTGATATACGGTTGACATTACTTTCAAAGAAACAAACCCCTGAATTGATTCCAATTACGATCCACTATGCTCCAAAGGAAATAGAGATGCTTGAAGAACAAGCTGAGAAATGTGGTGTCAGTACTTCTCAGTATATCCGTATCCGATCACAAATGTGTGAATCAGATGTAGCTGCTCTAGAAGAAATAATAGAAAAACTAAAATCTGAGAATGATGATATGAGGATTAAACTGAGTTTTTATAAACACCGGATAAATCCGGCAATAACGAATGAGGATGGGATTTATATCAGTATGAACAAATCGCAAAAGAAATTCCTGGTTGAAAAATATCTTGAAACCCAAGATACTTACATGGAAGCTGATATATACAAATTACCCGATGGTAAATTGACAAGTAGTCATCTTGAATACCTCGAAACCCATGAGAAACATTCACCTGGATTTGTTGAGAAGCGGCTCCAATATAGTATTCTTCTAGATTATTTATTCGGTCTTCAGGATACTTTAATTGAAGACTTTGGTTACTTTGATGAGGATTTCGAAGATATTCCTTTAGATGAAGCGTTTGCTAGATTGGGTAAAGAATAATTTTAGCAAAAAGTTATTATAAGCCATCCTCTGGGGTGGCTTTTTTTTTCAATAAAATCAAAAACACCCATTTAATGTAAGGAAGACGGCAAGCAAATCTATGTATATTACTGCAACAGGGCACCCATCACCCTAATTAATAAACATGAAATATTGGGCAAACTATAGTATATTTACACTTACAAATCAATTGATGCTTCATCATGACAAGACCTTCCAAAGAACCACAAAAACACATTAGAAGTAATCAGCAATTGCTATCTGTCAATATTGATGGGGCTCTTCTAGACGACATCAAAATGCTGGCACAACACGAAGGGTGCAATCTAAGTGATTACGTTCAAAAGATATTAAATGAAAAAAGAAACAGCAAATCGCCTGAAACGCTCGCCTATTGGAGACATGGACAAAAGCAAATATCTTGATACCGATGCTAAAAATTACATATGCACTGCTTGTCACGGTACTTTTAGCTGACGATTTACACTTTTCCCAGTAATTAATCAACATTAAAGGGGGGGGGCTGTATGAAAAAAATAATTTTATTTGTTGCAACAACAGTATTATTTTGCTTTCAAATTTCTACAACTTTTGCACAACCAGGAATTGAATGGCAAAAATGCTTGGGTGGTATTTATAATGATTGGCCGTTTGCTATTCAACAAACGCTTGATGGCGGCTATATTGTGGCAGGATTTACTCAGTCGAATGATGGAGATGTTTCAGGGAATCATAATCCTTGTGGACATTGCAGTGATTATTGGATTGTAAAGGTTAATATTTCAGGAAGTATTCAATGGGAAAAATGTTTGGGCGGTACAAGTGATGAAGTGGCAAATTACATTGAGCAAACCAATGATGGCGGATATATTATTGCAGGATATACGGTATCAAATGATGGAGATGTTTCTGGAAATCAAGGAGATGGGGATGTTTGGGTTGTGAAACTTGATTCTGCCGGAAATATCCAAAAGCAAAAATGTTTTGGAGGGACACAATTTGATTATGCATCTTGTATTCATGCAACTGTTGATGGTGGATATATTATAGCGGGATATACATTTTCTAATGATGGGGATGTTTCTGGTAATCATGGAAGTCAAGATTTCTGGCTAATAAAAATAAATTCCGAATGGAATATCCAATGGCAAAAATGCTTAGGGGGCACCCAAGATGATTTGGCGAAGTCAGTTCAACTAACATCAGATGGCGGATATATAATTGCAGGTTACACAACATCCAATAATGGTGATATTACGGGATGGCACGTTGGATATTATGGTGGTGGAATTCCTTATCCTGATTGGTGGGTAGTGAAAGTAGATTTTTTGGGAAATATTGAATGGCAAAAATGTATAGGAGGGTCAAATGATGATAGAGCCAATTCCATTTTGCAAACTTATGATGGGGGATATATTGTTGCAGGAGCGACCAAATCAAATAATGGTGATGTTTCAGGAAATCATGATGTAATTGGCATAAATAATGATTTTTTAATTGTAAAACTTAATTATTCAGGCAATGTTCAATGGCTAAAATGCCTCGGTGGAAACGGAAATGATTGTGCAAATTCAATTCAGCGAACATTTGACAATGGATATATTATTGCCGGATGTACTAACCTTAATGGTGGTGATGTGTCAGGTTGTCATGTGGGATCTACTAATGATTGTTGGATAGTGCAAATTGATTCAGTCGGAAATATAAAATGGCAAAAATGCCTGGGTGGCTCAAGTAATGAAAATGCAAATTGTATTCAACAAACAAATGACGCAGGATATATACTCGCCGGCCCGACATACTCAAATAATGGAGATGTTTCGGGAAATCATGGAGGGTCTAATATGGGAGATTATTGGATAGTGAAACTCATTCCTGACTTAACACTTGCTTTAGATGAAATAGATGCTGAATTGAACTTTAATTTATTTCCTAACCCCGTTATTAGCAATCTTGGAATTAACCTTCCACAAAAATCCGTAATAGAAATCATCAACCTACATGGCCAATTATTAAAAACAATAAACCCAACAGAAAATCAAACGACTATTGATATTTCAGACTTTGCAAGAGGGATGTATTTTATTAAAGTGACAAAAGATAAAGGAGTGTTAACAAAGAAATTTATAAAAGAATGAAACGCCTATAGTATATTTACATTTACAAATCAATTGATGATTGTCAGACCCATAAACAATTTCGCTGAAATTATAAACATAAATAAAACAAAATGAATATAGACCAATTAATAAAGAAATTTAATAACGCCCAAGAATCGTTGGTTATTCAACAGTCAGATTTTTCTCTTGAAACATTATCTAGAATGGTAATCAACAACATTGTCGACCTAAATCCACATTACCAAAGGAGAAATAGATGGACTGTAGACAAACAATCTAAATTGATAGAATCATTTATTCTAAATGTACCTGTCCCACCGATTTATTTTTCTGAAGACGAGTACGGAATTTATAGTGTTATTGATGGTAAACAGAGGTTGACTTCAATACATGATTATTTATCTGATTCATATAAATTAAAAAACTTGGAGGTCTTTTCAGAATTAAATGGCTTAACTTTTTCCGAACTACCTAATCAAATTAAACATGCTTTATCTATAAGACCTTATATTAGAATTGTTACACTTCTTAAGCAATCGGACCCACAATTAAAATACGAAGTTTTTTTAAGACTTAACACAGGTGGTGATGCTTTAAAACCACAAGAAATCAGAAATGTTGCATTTGATGGCACTTTAAATATCTTATTGTATGAATTAAGTCCGAACGAAATACTAAAACAAAAGCTTAAAATTGTAGACGATTCTTCGAATGCATTCCGTAAAATGGAAGATTTAGAGATGATTTTAAGATTTTTCGCATTATTAAATTTTTGGGACAACTTACCTAATCAAAATATATCAAGAGTATTAGATATTTACATGCAAGAAAATAGGAATCCGAATCAAAATGAAATAAAACGTCTAAGGGAAATATTCAATAACAGTATTCAAATTTGCGAAGAATTATGGCAAGGAAATGCATTCTATAAACCAACTTCGCAGACAACTTTCAGAGAACAACTAATTGCTCCATTATTTGACGCTCAAATGATCGCAGTAGGTAAACTAATAAATGAAGGACATTTAAACCAACTTAGACAAATTAACCATACAGAATTAAGAGTGAGGTTATTTGATTTGTTTCAAAGTAACGAGCAATTTGTCAAATCTGTTACTCAAGCGACAAATAACGCAAGTAATATCAATATTAGAATCAGAACAATGTATGATTTAATAAATAGTCTTTCATAATGCCAACTGCAAAGCAAAATTTTCTAGAGCGACTATTTATAATTGAGAAAACACTATCCACACCGAATATAAGGGATGGATTGCCAACTCAAACTGAACATAACAATATTGCGAGACTATTACGAAATGGTTTGGCCGTTGTTGGTTTCGTAGCACTTGAGGATTTTATTAAAAATAGAACTATTGAAATTTTAAATGAAATAGCTACATCACATATTCCTTTTTCAAACTTGACTGAAGATTTAAGATTCTACAGCATTGTTGATGTATTAAAATCAGTTATGAGAATCGCTAATTTTGAGTCAAATAGAATCGATAAAATATCATTTGTTCAAAATGAAACAAGGATAATATCATCATCATTAAATCCATCTTATGATTTAAATAAGTACACTTTTGGTTTTAGCAATTCAAATATCAATAAAGATGAAATTAGAAAAATTTTAAAAGCTTTTAATATCAGTGACAGTTGGAATAAGCAAACTGCATTAGCTTCTATAATCGGGATTACAAGTTTACCACTTGAGAATTCATTCACTAATGCTGCATCAAGAAGGCATCAAGCCGCACATGACACATCATCAACAATACCTATTGGTGATTTGATTCAATATATTAATGAAGCTATCGCAATTGCATTAACTTTTGATGCACTATTATCTCATTCAAAAACAAAACTAATAAATGATAACACAGCCTTTTTATCTAATACAACAATAATCGACCAAAACTCCATTACAATGAGTTTCATTAAAAAAGAAACTAATCGGTGGAAATATAAAAGGAGAGGACGTTTGAATGCAGTTAAAACTGAAACTGACAAAAACAATCTTTTAACAACAGTTGTTCCGATTTCACAAGCAAATAATGAATGCTTAATAATATATGACGAATCAAACAAAATTATTAACTGGTATACATAATTATAACTACAGCTAGCTCTGTATATGAGTAAGCGGCGGTAGTACCGACAAGGGACACATAAAGGTCATACTTTCACCGGGCGACATGGGCAAACATGCCGCCACCTCAAACACATAATCGTTAGCGGTAAGTTTAACAATAGAACACATTCACTAAATAACATAGAGATGAACAAAATTTCAGGACTGAAAATTAGCGAAGCTGAGTATGATTTACCCAATAATAAAGGGAAAGGTAAAATAGCCGTTTTAATGTATAATGGAGGAGCTGACCCTAAGAAAGTTTTAGACTTCGCGGTAAGTGTATATGTTCAAAACAATGGTTTTCACGAGTTGATAGATGCGCATTTAGACAATCCATGGATGCGTGTTTTGCTTAGCGATATAAACAACTTGACGCAAAGAGGCTTTGATGCAGACGAAGATCGACTAACTAATTCCGTAAAATAAGAAATGATGGAAGACGAAATTAAGAAGGCCGAAAGATTAAACGCAATTGTTGATGCTGTTTGTTATTGGTTGGGCTATCAATTTAAAATTGGACGAGACCAACTTATCCATGAAGCAAGTCTAAGATATCCAATTGCAGACACTATAACTGCAAAGGGAATTGCAATAAATAGAGTTATACTGGAGAAACTTCACCCTATTTTTAAAAAGAAATATATTGATTTGGTAATTTTTGACGAAACAGTTAAGGAACCAGCAACAGAAAAAGATGACAAGAAATTAAAGGAGGTGTATGAGTTTAAAGTTGCCAAAAATGATACTAGTAAAGAATATAAAGACGAACATCAACGTGTTTTCAATGATATTAATAGGCTTGCATATTATCATTTATGGAGCAACAAAGATTGTTATTTCTTAATGTGCGGTAAATATGAAGATTTTAAAACATATTTCGTTGGTCAAAAAAGTGAAATTAAAAAAGAAAAGAATAAGCTCATAGCCCCAGTTAGAAAAATAACTACTGTGCAACAGGGGCATGCTCTGACAAACACAGAACAACCTGACCAAGAAAAAGTATGGAAACCAGAAGGTACATACAAAGATTGGTTTGGTTTTCAAATTGAGGAAGTGAAGGAAATAGAATTTAATAAGACTGACAATACAAAATTTGGATTGAAACCTTTTCAAGCGAATTATAAAGTAAGAAAAACTCAAACACACAAATATTCAGAGACATTAAAAATTAAAACAAAATGTGTTGCTATTACACCAAGTGGGCTTGAAAATATAAAGACACATGCAGCAGGAATATGGAAAATAGAAGCTGTTAAAGAAACAACAAACGAATAAAACTTACCCCTGAAATTGGACGGTTGCGTTCAGGCGGGGTGTGGCTCGTAGAAAAGGAAGCAGGAACCTTAAAAAGTAATGTTTCGTAGATAATTAAAAATTGGAAATAATAGTAATAGCCCTTGAACATTAGTAGCAACTATATAAAAACACTGACTCACAAAGAACAAATAAAGAAACTGAATATGAATATAATCGTTTACAAAGAATAATCGAGATAAGTTATCCAGATACAATTTACAGAGGCGAATTCATATTAAACCAAATAGTTATATTATGAAAATTGAACGGCAATTACAAGGCACTTTAAACACAGTTTTTACAGAACTTATTAAGGAAAAGGGGCTGGAAGAAAAAATAATGCCTTATGCAGTTATAGAAGAAGAGAGAGCAGATATTACTTTAAAAAACAAAAGTGGGAAGCCAATATTTTTTATTGAACTTAAAGACCCGACTGCCAAGGGCGGTAAAAGCGTTTTTGATAGTAGCGTTCTAATGCGCGAAGTAGAACGAGCACAACGATTAGAGATTAAATATTTTGGCAATTGTAATTTTTTGGCTTGTGCATTTTTTGACAAAGACAAACTGTTTGAAAAAGCAAGTGTCAATGAAGGTTTCTTTACTTTGACTGATATTTCCCGCCTCAGTCAAAGTTATACGCCTGGCAAAGAAATTCTAAACAAACTTCGCACCATAGCTGAATTTTATCTTGATCGGGCTATTGAAGTACTTGAAAAAAGAACACCCAAGTTTAGCGACCTAGATGAACTTTTCATTTTCAAAATCCGCAAACTTATTGAAGTTTATGCGCACCCAATTAGCAATAAGGTTTGGGACAAATACAAACACAACAAATCTTTTGAAAAGGAAATTCAGCTTTACGCACAAAGCCAATTATGGAATAAGCCTTCAAGTTTTGAAGAAATTGAAAAACTCACACACATTAGTGTGCTTATGCTAATTTCAAAACTTATTTTTTACAAAACGTATGTAGATAATCAAACTTATCATGCTTTATCTCCGATGAATGTTCCCGATTCAGTCAACACGCCTGATGATATGGAGGAACTCATTTGGAAATACTTTATAACATTCCAAGAAGTCACTGGAAATTTTGAATTGCTTATTGGAGAGCGCTCCGACATTATTTTCAAAATTCCATTTGTAAGTGATGCAGTCATTGATTTAGTAAACGAAATTCTTGATACAGAAGGTCACTATAATTTCAGTAAAATTCCTTTTGATATTATCGGGCGAATTTTTGAAGAGCTCATTCGTGAAGATGAACGCCATAAATTAGGACAATATTTTACGCCACCCCATGTAATTGATTTTATTAATGCTTTTGTTATTCACAAAAGTAGCGACAAAGTTTTTGACCCCTCATGTGGCTCTGGAACTTTTTTAGTGCGAGCGTATGAGCGCAAGAAACATTTATGTGCCGAAGAAGATGAAGCCGCAAAACATGATATTTTACTTGATGAAATCTACGGTAATGATTTATCAGGTTACCCAGCATATCTAAGTATGCTAAACCTTGCCATTAGAAATATGCGTAGAGCAAGCTATCCTCGTATAATTAACAAAGATTTCTTTGCAATTTATGAAAAGTCAAGCATTACATTACACAACCAGGAAGGGGTTGAAGAAAAAAGACCGTTACCAAAATTTGATGCCATCATAGGAAATCCACCTTACACCCGACAGGAAGATATTGGAACAATGCATGGCACAGTGAGTAAAGCAAAAATACAAACCCTAATAAAATCTGAATGCGGTTTTGAACCTTCACAACGCACTTCCATTTATGCTTACTTCTTTTATCACGCAAGTGTATTTTTAAAAGACCGTGGTTATCTTGCTTTTATATGCCAGAATAGTTGGCTTGACACTGATTACGGAATTGATATGCAACGTTACCTCCTGCGCAATTATGAAATAGTCGCTATAATTGACAGCGAGGTTGAGAGATTTTTCCCTACTGCTTCCGTTAACACAACAATAGTAATTGTCCGAAAGCAGCGTAATGAGGAAGCAAGAAACACAAATACTGTTAAGTTTATTTATTTATATTCAACATTGGCTGATACAATAAAAGACTACAAAGGAGTAAGCAAACTCTACAATATTATTAAACACACTAATGAAAGTGAGAGTAGCGATTATTTTCGTTTAAACTGTATTCATCAGGAAACACTTTCAAAATTCACCAAGTGGGGTCAGTTTTTAAAAGCGCCACAAGTTTATTTTGACATAATGGAAAGGGGAGCTAAAAAATTCGTTCCGTTAAAAGAACTAGCAGAGGTGCGATTTGGAATTAAAACAGGGTGCAATGATTTCTTTATTGTAAAAGATTTAACTGATACAGCAAAAGATAAATTGATTCCGTTAGCAGTCAATAATATTCATGGACTTGAAACGATTAAACAGGTTCGTAAGGAAAACCTTCGATTAGTCGAAAATGGTTTTAATGAGTTGTGGTTAATTGAAGAACAATTTTTATCTTCAATCATCACAAGTCCGAAAGATGTAAAAACATATTCTGTAGAGCCATCAACTTTGCACTTCAAACTTTTGTCTTCAGAAGAAGAGAAAAAAGATTTGCGGAATGCTTTTCCCTACTTATATGAGTATATCAAATATGGGGAACGAAAAAGCATTCATCGCGGCTCTACTCTCGCTAATAGAAAAATTTGGTATGATGCAGGTAAAAGGCAATTACCAGACTTGTCTTTCAGTTACATGATTAATGATTTTGGGAAAACTTTCAAGGGGGCAGTTCTAACGAATAACAATTTTCACAATATTTATTCGCCTAAAAATTCAAATACAATTTGGTTTTACATGAACTCAACAATCAATTGGTTAGTGCAACAATTGATTATGCGAACCAATTTAGGTGATGGTGCTGGTAAAATTGAAACCTATGATTTAGCAGCATTACTTATACCAAAAATTGATTTGGCAGATTTGAAAATTAATCTTGGCGAAACGAAAAATTACAAAGATGAATTAGGCACATTAGAAAGTATACAAACTGTAAACCCTGAAAGAATAAAATTAGATAGTGCAATACTTGAAGCCATTGGTTATAAAAACAAAAAGGTACGAGAGGATATTTTGTTTGAACTTTACAAAGCTACCTACAAACTCATTGATGCGCGATTGAGAAAAGCACAAAGTTTAAATGGCGTAAAGTCTCAGCGCAACAAAGTTAAATTTAGTGTTTATATTGAGCAGTTAAAAGAAATGCTTGTAGAGGGAAAATATGAAGCAAAAAAAACATTAAAATTTGCGAAAGAATTAGAAAAACTTATTCGTGAAATAACCTCAGAAAGTAAACTAAAAAAGAAAATATTTGATGCATATTGGAAAGAAAAGTTTAAAGAAATCTATAATGAAAAGAAAATTGTAGATAGTTCTCAAATGAAACTTTTCTAATGAATATTACATTCGTTTTCCTCAAAACGAAGACAAAACGAAATAAACTAGGAATGAAGGAAATCAAGCTTGAATTTATGAATTGTTTGAATATAACATAATCCGCGTTTGGACTTTATGAAAAAAATATTCACATCAGACAAATGGAAACAACACCAAGAAAGCAAAAGTGCAAAAGCACTTCGCAGAATAAGTCATATAAAATCAAGAGAGCATAAGAAGAACAAACTAATAGAACAACAAAGGAAAAAGAAAAGAGAAGAGCAAAGAAAACTAAGGATCGCATCCCTACCGTCGGTAAAAAGAAATCTGAAACCTAAAAACCCTACAAAATATAAAAATCTTCCTTCGCCGCCTAACTTTTCATTTATTAATAATACTGAAAATATTCTTGACTATTTTAATCTGGCTGAAAAAACAATTAAAGATAGGAAACAAGTAATTTTTGATATTTCAGAAATCACTGACTTAACTCCGGATGCAATTACACTTTTAATTGGCAAAATAAACGATAAAAATTTTAATCGGGGCATCCAGATCACTGGAAACGCGCCGAGGGATGAAACTCTAAGGACTATTTTTATTGAATCAAATTTTTATGGTTATGTTCACAGCAAAATACCAAAATACAATAAGGACACGAACTTACTTCTTCATAAAGAAACCCATAATAAAGTTGAGCCTAGGATAGCGAAAGAAGCCTGCTTAATAGGGATTAAACATACTTTTAAAAATGAAGAAATATATGAACCTCTTTATGATATTTTAATTGAGGCAATGCAAAATACAAATAATCACGCTGGTCTTGATACAAGTGGAAAAAACGCTCTAAATATCCAGTGTGCGCCGCTCCAAATTGACCACCTCGCGCCGGTGTAAATTGACCACCCTACGCCGCTCCAAATTGACCACCCCTAAATTACGATAATTTCCTTGCTGATCAGCGAGCATTTATAATTATGTTGACTTTGTTCAAACAAATTATAAATGTCAAATAAACTAATCGTTATGAGCAAGGTAAGAAACATTATCAAGCTTTACACCGAAGGTGTAAGTAAAACGTCCATCGGGGAACGGACAGGGCTTCCCCGCAATAGTGTCAAGAAGTACATCAGGCTATTTCTGGCCTCGGGCAAGTCTACTGAGGAAATCAGAAAGATGAGTGACACGCAGTTAGAACAGTTATTTCTGGATATGGTTCCACGCAGCCATATCGAGGATGATCCACGTTACATGGCCTTGGTTGATTTTTTTCCAGTGATGGAAAAAGCGCTCAAATGTCGCGAAAACACGAAGGAGAAGCTGTGGCAGCAATATTATGCACAACACCCGGATGGTTATCGTCTGACTCAGTTTAAGGGTCATTACCTCCGATGGCTTAAAGTCCGCAACCCGGTCATGCATATAGAGCATAAAGCGGGAGAAAAAATGTATGTGGATTATGCAGGACAAAAACTACATATTTTGGATCCGGAAACCGGGGAAGAAGTTCCTGTAGAAGTCTTTGTAGCGATACTTGGTGCCAGTCAGCTTACCTATGTAGAGGCTAGTTATAGCCAGCAGAAAGAAGACTTTATCACATCCTGTGAAAACGCCTTGCTTTACTTTGGCGGTGTTCCCAATGCCATTATTACGGATAATCTGAAATCCGCAGTAATTAAGGGTAATCGTTACGAACCTACTCTGAATGAGGCATTCCGTGACTTTGTTGGCCACTATGCAATGGCTGCGCTTCCTGCAGCTCCCTACAAACCTAAGCACAAGGCGCTGGTTGAGGGTGCCGTAAAAATCATTTATCGCACCATATACGGCATTGTGAAGGAACGGGCATACTCAAGCCTCGAACTGCTTAATCAGGCGATCAGGACGGTCCTTGAGGAACATAATGGCCGCTTGCTGAAAAATAGACCATTCAGCCGTCGCCAGCTGTTTGAAGATACAGAGCGCCATACTCTCAATCCTTTGCCAGAGAAAAAGTATGAAATGAAGCGGCGGTATATCGCCACTGTAATGAAGAACAATTACGTCTGTCTTGCTGAGGATAAGCATTATTACAGCGTTCCCTACCTTTTTATCGGCAAGAAGGTGACACTGCTATACAGCCAGTCGGAAGTTGAAATATACCACCGTTACGAGCGTATCGCGGTGCACAGGCGGAACAGGCACATGTTTGGCCATACCACAGTAAATAAGCACCTTGCTTCTCAGCATCGCTTTATGGGTGACTGGAACCCTGAAAAATTTATTGAACGTGGCGAAGAAGTAGGCCCGGAAACGAAAGAATATATCATCCAGTTGTTACTTACCCGGCAGCATCCCGAACAGACTTACAGGTCATGCCAGGGGGTTTTGAGCTTCGTTGCACGTGTTGGCAAAGTTCGGCTAAACAACGCTTGTCGTCGTGCACTGCAATATGGCGATTACAGTTATCAAACCATCCGTACCATCCTTGAAAAAGGGTTGGATGACCAAGCCATGCTCGATGATCCCGATGATGATCCTTCAATGCCACCGCACGATAACATCCGCGGCAAAAACTATTACCGATAAATCTCTCCAGTGCCGGGCGCCGTACCGGCGCCCGGCACTGGACATTGTTTAACTTAAAATCAATTAAAATGAATGAGCAAACTCTTCACAAAATGAGACAGATGAAGTTCTTCGGTATGGTTCGGGCGTTCCGAACAAGCATGGAGAATGGCAGCACATCAAAAATGACTGGCGATGAAATGGTATCAATGCTTGTTGACTCTGAATGGGACGACCGAAACAATCGTCGTATAGAGCGACAAACACGCAATGCCCGCTTTCGCTATAAAGCCAACATCGAACAAATGCACTTTGATTTAGAGCGCAACCTTGACAAGAACCAGTTAATGCGCATGGCAGAATGCACCTTTATTCAACGCAAAGAAAACCTTCTTATCACGGGTAGTACCGGCATCGGGAAAAGCTATATCGCCTCGGCTATCGGCAATCAGGCCTGCACACTCGGTTATAAAGTACTCTATGCAAATGCAACAAAGCTGTTCTCCAAATTAAAGATGGCCAAGGCCGACGGCTCCTATATCCGGGAAATAGCAAAGATAGAACGGCAGGATCTTCTCATACTTGATGACTTCGGCTTGCAGCCACTCGATGGATATAGCCGATCAGTACTTATGGAAATCATCGAGGACAGGCATGGAAACCGTTCGACCATTATCACATCTCAATTACCTGTTCCCCAATGGTACGAGGTCATCGGCGAGCAAACAGTAGCGGATGCCATACTCGATCGCATTGTTCACGATGCTCACCGCATGGAACTCTTAGGGGAATCACTGCGAAAGAAACCAATAAATAAAATAAAGGAACATACTGAAACAGAATAATAATTTTTTATATTTGTATAATGCCAATCAGAACAAGGAAATTGTCGTTTTTAGGACATCAACAAGGGTGGTCAATTTGGAGCGGCGTGGGGGTGGTCAAAATAAAACGGCGTAGACTGGTCAATTTAGGCGGCGTATCCAGTACACCAGTAAATTTAAAAAAATTGGGGATTTAGCTTCAAAATCATGGATAAGAAGCTTATAGAATTTATCAAACGATTTCCGATGAGCAGTCCTGCAATTCTTTCTGGAATTACCGTCAACAAACATAGACTTCAATGGAGAATATTCAAATGTCCTAATGTAATATTGTATGTATATTCGTATGTGGCAATAATATTAAACGCCTGAATAAATTGATATTCAGGCGTTTATGTTTTGTATCAGCGGAGAGAATGGGATTCGAACCCATGGTACCCTTGTGGAGTACACACACTTTCCAGGCGTGCGCCTTCGACCACTCGGCCATCTCTCCGTGGTCATTGAAACAGGGCGCGAAGATATAAAAAATCATAGACAAAACCCGGAAAAAAATCGAAGATTGAAGCGTAACCTGATTCCGCTCAGCGCAAGCGCTGAGAACGTTCAGATTTTACAAACTTAAGTTTCATCACAGCCATAACGATAATATTTGCTGCCGCCAATACGTAAAGTGAATTCAGAATACCGAGGAAAGGCACCAGCAAACAGACCGTAAGCAACGCACCAATAGCCGAACCGGCCAGATCAGCTGCATACGAATTCCCGGCAGCAAGACGTAAATTGTCCTTCTGCAATGCCGCCGCTAGTCCAAACTGCATTCCCGCTATTAAACCGGATACAAGCGTCAGTACCATGATAACAATCAAAGCAGGTATACCGCCTGTATGCAAAAACATCAGCGCAAGCGCAATAATAATGCAGTACACTCCTACAAGCAGCTGCATCCAAAGATAGTGTGCAGTACTTACCGATGTCCGTCTTGCTGCAAGTGAACTGCCTATTGCAAGTCCTGCGAAAAAAACCGTAATCATAATTCCCGCTGCCTGATATACGAAGCCATATATCACCTGAAAGGCCATCATCAGCAGCAACTGTGACGATGCCGAGGTGTATCCGGTGGTAAACAACCCAAGCGATAAAGGTCTCAAAAATATAAGCGCTCCAAGGCATACAGCCAGTATTACCATAAAAAATAATCGAAAGCTGCTGTTAAATAAACTCAGCCATACCTGCACATCCACAAAATACAATACCGGTTTGAAATCGGTATCAACAGGCGCATTGAGGTCAAGACGTTTTGTCAGTCGGGCAGCATTTTGCTGCAACATCACATCATCAATATAATTCGCATTCACATAAAGATTCGTGATACCCTTATGCTCTGCCATCTGCCCAAAATCATACAGGCAAACCGAATCGGAGGCTATGAAATAATTGCGTTCGCCGGGTACAATGATTACGTTTGCAAAAGTAGTTTTGAGCGTATTAAATAGAATGGAATTCAGTTGCTTCGCCGCAGCATTCATATAATTAGCGCTCGGTGGAAGTCCGGTTGATAACACAGCTCCGGGGTTCAGGATTCCTTTTACTTCAGCAAAAAACTCCTTTGAATAATAACGATTCAGTTGTGCGCTTGAAGGCTCAGGCAGATTGATAAGCACCGCATCATACCGATTGTCGGTTTCACGAATAAACATACGCGCATCGCGTGTGATTATATTTACTCTTCCATCGGCAAGCGTAGGATTATATCGAAGAGCCAATGCAGCCAGCACAGGATTCAGCTCCACATAATCAACCTTCGCATTCTTGTATTTCAGCACCTCTTCTGCCATTCCCCCGATACCGCCGGAAATTAGTAAAACCTTTGCAGGATGATGATGCTGCAACAAAGCATAATGCACGGCTTCTTCTTTTTCAATAATGTTATTGGTAGAAAAAAGCAAGGTTCCGTTTTCAAAAAAGTTATGCTGATGCAGAGTCTCTGTAATGACAATTTTACCGTAAGGTGTATCTTTCACGTAGGTGATATCCTGCTGCGGATACAGTTTTTGCAGGCATTTCCGGTAAATGCCGGTATGTAGAATCAATGCAATAAAACCGGCAGCAACAACAACAAGCGCTACCGCAATCATCTTTTTTTTCTCAAGCATCAGGAAATAAAAACCTGCACAAGCATTAATGACAACCAACAATAACAGGCATTGCATCGCATCCAGAAAAAATACGAATACGATATTGAACAGTAATCCACCCACAATGCTGCCGGCCGATTCATATGAATACACACGTGCAAGCACAGTTCCGGCTTGAATAGTTGTAAGGTGCCGGCAAAACAAGGTGAATAGATATCCTGACACAACACAGACAGGAAGCAATAATAGGGCACAGCAAATTACCATCTCGGCAGGTCCTGTCATGGTGCCGGCAATGAATACGGAATTTTTATAACCGTTTAAAACCAGTATGGATGCGATAGCAAATGCCACTGCAATTAAAAGAAGTGCAGGTATTGCAACACCTTGTGTTTTGATATTTCTGCCAAAGCGCCCAAGCCAAGCTCCAAGCCCCGTAAGCAACATCCAGCATGAAAACAGTACCCCAAGAACCAGCTCGTTGCCGTTAAAAACACACAGAAACTCACGCAGCATTACCGTTTGAATAATGATGCTGCTCATGCCTGAAACAGCGGTTATAAAAAAACCTGTGCGCAATTGCTTTTCCATGTAAGAATATTCCAATGCAGGTTTCAAAAATAATCTAATTGTGCTCAGCTAAACAAAAACGCTTTAGATTTTGAATACATTTTCACGCCAATACTGTAATTTTGCCATTGTTTCGTACTAAAATTTAATGCCGGTTCATTATGAAAAAACTCTTTTTTGCAATTTTCGCATTGATTATTTCCTCAGGCCTACAGGCACAGCAGCTCAAGTTGGAAGACATTTTTTACAGCTCCAAATATTATCCGAGAAGTCCCGGTGAAATCATACATATGAGCGACGGACAGCATTACTGCACGCTCGACAATGCTACCACCATCAGCATGTTTGAATACAAAACCGGAAAAAAAGTAAAGACACTGGTTGAAGGTGACCTGCTCATACCCTCAGGAACTTCGGCACCTCTCGAAATAGAATCCTTTGTTTTCGGTCAAGATGAAAGTAAGCTGATTTTTAAAACGGAATCGGAACCATTGTACCGCTATTCAGAATTTTCGGAATACTATGTACTTGACCTTAAAGTAAAATCGTTGAAACGAGTATCAGACAAAGGAAAACAGCGCATCGCACATTTATCTCCCGACGGAAATAAAGTGGCTTTTGTTCGTGACAATAATATTTTTATCAAAGATCTGCGCGATGAAGCTGAGGCTCAGATTACCTCTGATGGCAAATGGGACAGCATCATCAACGGAACTACCGACTGGGTTTATGACGAAGAATTTGACCTTATTGACGCGCTGTATTGGTCGCCCGACAGCAAAAGTCTGGCATTCCTGCGTTTCGACGAAAGTCACGTAAAGCAATTTACACTGACCAAGTACGGTGAGCTATACCCCGAAAATTTCAATTATAAATACCCGATGGCAGGTGAAGACAATTCCATTGTAAGCGTCTGGGTTTATAATACTGAAGGTTCCGGAAATGATAAGCTCAAAATGATGGACGTCGGCAAGGAAACCGACCAGTATATTCCGCGTGTGATGTGGACTCAGGAATCGGGAAAACTTGCCATTCAAAGGCTGAACAGGCTGCAGAACAAACTTGAGATATTGCTGGCCGACGCATCATCAGGAACGTCAAAAGTTATTTATACGGAAGAAAATGAAAAATACATCAACATCACCGATAACCTGATTTTTCTGAACGATAAAAAACACTTCATATTTACCAGTGATAAGGGCAAATTCAACAATATTTATCTGTGTGGTATCGACGGAACGCAGCTTCTGCTGACAAAAGACGAGGCCGATGTTACAGCAGTTTGCGGTGTTGACGAAAAAAACAAAACGGTATATTATACAATTGCAAGTACACCGTTGAACCGCGAGATAAGAAGCATAAAACTTGATGGTGGTAGTGCAGTGAAAATATCTTCTCAGGATGGAGAAAATACGGCCTCATTCAGCGCCGGATACGACTATTTTATTCATACTTGGTCTGATGCCAACACTCCCCCCGTTGCAACAATTGATGATAACAAAGGGAAGCAGCTCGTGATGCTGGAAAGCAATAAAGGGCTGGCAGACAACCTTAAATATCTGGGTTGTGCCAAAAAAGAATTCTTCAAATTCACAACCGCTTATGGCGTTGAACTCAATGGCTATATGCTGAAACCGGCTGATTTCGATATCACCAAAAAATATCCGGTACTCATGTATGTTTATGGAGGACCGGGCGCACAAACCGTTCTGAATGAATGGGATCACAATTATCTCTGGTATCAATACCTTGCTAAAAAAGGGTATATCATTGTTTCTATTGATAATCGCGGAACGGCCTCACGCGGAAGCGAATTCCTGAAATCAACCTATCTTCAGCTTGGAAAACTGGAAGCCGAAGACCAGATGGCCGGCGCAAAATATCTTACCACACTGCCCTACATTGACGCAGCGCGCATTGGCATGTGGGGATGGAGCTATGGCGGATTCATGACATTGTTATGCATGACAAAATCGCCGGAATATATTTTTAAAGCAGGAGTTGCAGTTGCTCCGGTAACGAACTGGCGCTACTATGACAACATCTACACCGAGCGGTATATGCGCCGTCCGAAAGATAATGAGGCCAATTATGATAATAATTCTCCGATAACCTTCGCTTCAAAGTTTAAAGGAAAATTGCTTATGATGCACGGCACGTTCGATAATAACGTACATATGCAGAATACCATGGAAATGGCCGACGCACTGATTCGCGCAGATAAGCAATTCGACCTGATGCTCTACCCCAACAAAGAACACAGCATATACGGCGGTAAGACCCGGCTGCATGTTTTTACCCGGATTACGGATTTCATTCTTCAGAATTTATAGAAGGGCGCATGAAACAGTCAACGGCAGCTTCTTGCCTTATGTATTAAGATGTTGATGAAAGCGGCAATTGCTTTGAAGTGATACCATAATTTTTACTAATTTTGATGTCACAAAAAAAAAGCAGGATGAATCTTTATTCAGAAATTGACGAAATACGCAACTCGGGCCGCAGTGCCGTACTCTGTATTATTACCGAAACTACCGGTTCATCGCCGCGCAAAGCAGGCTCAAAGATGATTGTCTTCAATGACGGAACCATCAAAGGCACCATTGGCGGTGGCGCCATTGAGTTTCAGGCAATACAGGAAGCCCTTACACTTATAGGCAAAACCGAACCCGTAAAGAAAATTTACCAGCTCGAACAGGATTTGGGTATGCACTGTGGAGGCACTATGGAAGTATTTTTTGAACCCTTTGGTCCTCGCAACAGCTTATATATTTTCGGTGCAGGCCATATCGGTCGGGTTCTTGCCCGGTTTGCTCATGATTTGGGATTCAGGATTACGCTGTTCGATAACCGTCCCGAAATATTCAATGAATTCGACACTTCAGCATATTCGTGTATTGACGGCGACTATCTGGAAAATATTAAAAATACGGCTTTCGACAGCAACACATTTGTCGTAATTGTTACGCACAAGCACATTCATGATGAAGACATTCTGGAGGCCTGCGCCAAAAAAGACCACGCATATCTGGGAATGATCGGCAGCAGAAGAAAAGTGGCCGAAGCCACGAAACGTTTCCTTGAGAATAAACTGATGACAGAACAGCAAATCAGTGAGGTGAACATGCCCATAGGAATTTCAATGAAAGTGGAAACACCCGAAGAAATTGCTATCAGCATACTTGCCAAACTCATTGATGTTCGGAACAGTCAGAAGAAATTAAAATAATATACCGGATAAAATATTTTTGAACATGCCCGATAAAATTAAATTTCTGCTCGATAATCAGATAGTTGAAATAGACTTCAAAAATTCAGGAACCCTGAGACCAACAACTACGCTGTTGCACTACCTGCGCTCACTTCCCGGTCATAAAGGCGTTAAAGAAGGCTGCGGCGAAGGCGACTGCGGTGCCTGTACCGTTGTACTAGGAGAGCCCGGCAACCGCGGAAAAGTAAATTACAAAGCCGTTGACAGCTGCCTGGTGTTTCTTCCGATGATTCACGGAAAAATGGTGGTCACGGTTGAAAACCTTGCTGAAACGATTGGCACCGAAACGCGTTTGCATCCGGTACAGGAAGCTATGGTAAACACCAACGGCAGCCAGTGCGGCTACTGTACACCCGGCATTGTCATGTCGATGTTCGCCCTGTACAAGAATTTTTCGAAGCCTACCAAAGATATGGTACTCGACGGCCTTACAGGTAATCTTTGCCGTTGCACTGGTTATAAACCGATTATTGAAGCAGCGCAGATTGCCTGCAAAAGCGGCGGTAAGGACAAATTCTCAGCAGAAGAAAAAAATATTGCGGCCACGCTTAAAAAAATCGGACGAAGTAAGAAAACGATGGCACTGCTGCATCCTGAGCAGAAATATTACAAAGCATTTACGCTTAAAGATGCACTTCAGGTACTGCTTGACCATCCGAATATTATTATCATCAACGGTGCGACCGATATCGCACTTCGCGTGACAAAAAAACATGAACTTATTCCTGAAATCCTTGATATATCTTCTGTAGAAGAACTGCAAATGCTGAATGATACCGGCGACGCACTTGAATTTGGTGCCGGTATTAAACTCGAAGAACTTAAAAGCATTGCAGCTATTGATTTTCCTGCACTTACGAATATTCTTACCGTTTTCGGCTCTAAACAAATACGCAGTCTGGCAACGGCAGGTGGGAACCTTGGTTCTGCTTCTCCTATCGGCGATACACTTCCGGTACTGATGGCGTACGATGCATCCGTTGTATTGGAAAGCCTGCGGGGCGCACGCACTGCAAAACTCCGTGAATTTGTAACGGCATACCGGACAACCGTCAAACAGCCGGACGAACTCATCACCAGAGTCATCATACCCAAAGTTAAAGACAATTCAATAATCCGCTCTTATAAAGTATCCAAACGCAAAGACCTTGACATTTCAACCGTTAGCGGCTGTTTCAGACTGTTACTCAACAACGACAACACCGTTAAGGAAATTGTACTTGCCTACGGTGGTATGGCTGCCATGACGATGCGGGCAGTAAAGACAGAGCAATTCCTTTTGGGAAAAAGCTGGGTACAGCCAACCGTGGAAGAAGCCATGGAAATACTCTACACGGAATTCACGCCTATCTCCGATGCCCGTTCAGGCGAGGAATTCAGAAGGCTTGCCTCGCGCAACTTACTGCTTCGTTTTTTTCTTGAGATTACAAACTGATAATTACTTTTTGAAAAATAGCTCCTGTTATGGACAACAAAGATTCGAATAAAAATTTCCCGCACGACAGCGCCATCAAACACGTTACTGGCGCATCCGTATATGTAAACGATATGCCCATGAGCGACCGCCTGCTTTGCGGACGCGTTATTTACAGCCCGCATGCCCATGCGCGCATCCTGTCATTCGACATTACTGCAGCCCTTCAATTAAAAGGCGTTCATGCAGTGCTTACTTATAAAGATGTTCCGGGTCAGAACCAGATGGGTCCCATCATTCACGATGAACCCTGCCTTTCGGAAGGCGAAGTAAACTGCATCGGACAGGCTATTTTCCTGATAGCTGCCGAAACAGAAGAAATCGCCATAGCCGCAGAAAAGCTCATCAAAGTTGAATATGAAGTTCTGGAAGCTGTTCTGGATATTGAAAAGTCGATAGCATTGGGCAGCCTGATAGCACCTCCCCGTCGCATAGAACGTGGAGATACGGATGCTGCAATGGCCTCAGCACCTAACCGCATCAAAGGCACACTTCGTACCGGTCCGCAGGAACACTGGTATCTCGAAACACAGTCGGCACTGTGCGTTCCGGGTGAAGACAGGGAAATGACCGTATATGCCTCAACACAAAATCCGACCGAAACACAGGCTATTGTTGCCGAAGTATTAGGCGTCGGCAAAAACGATGTAGTGTGCGAAGTTCGTCGTCTCGGCGGCGGTTTCGGCGGAAAAGAAACACAGGGAAATCATGTGTCTGCATGGGCTGCACTGCTGGCACATGCCACCAAAAGACCGGTAAAAATTCATCTTTTCAGAGATGATGACCAGAAAATAACCGGAAAAAGACACCGCTACCTTTCACATTATGAAGTCGGTTTTGATGATAATGGCATAATCCGGTCGTACATTGTTGACCTCAACGCCGATGCAGGCTGGGCTACCGATTTAAGCATGTCGATATTAGAACGTGCCATGCTTCACGCAGAAAACGCCTATTTTCTTCCAAATGTGCGCATCACCGGTTCGGCATGGAAAACGAACTTGCCCTCTAATACTGCGTTCCGTGGTTTTGGCGGCCCTCAGGGAATTGCCGTCATGGAAACAGCCATCGACCGCATTGGCCGACAGCTTAAGGTTGATCCTCTCGAAATCCGTAAACGCAATTTTTACAAACACGACACGAATAATACAACGCCTTACGGACAGCTTGTTGAAAACAACCGTATTGACGTTATCTACGATAAACTGTCGGTCAGCTCTGAATACGAGCGCAGGCGCAAAGAAGTAGATGCATTCAATGCAGGGAACAAATACGTTAAAAAAGGGCTGGCATTCACACCCGTAAAATTCGGAATATCGTTCACAACATCCTTCCTGAATCAGGCGGGAGCGCTGGTAAATATCTATACCGACGGTACTATTCTGGTGAATCACGGAGGCGTGGAAATGGGTCAGGGGCTGAATACCAAAATGCAGCAGGTAGCTGCAGCCGAACTCGGTATCCCGGCATCGTGGGTAAAGGTGAATGCCACCAACACTTCTAAAGTTCCGAACAGCTCTCCTACCGCAGCTTCATCGGGCAGCGACCTGAACGGAATGGCCGTTAAAAATGCTGTTGACAATATCAAATCAAGACTGAGTGATTTCGTAATAAAACGATTTAACAACGGGCTTGAAGGTGAGCTTTCGCAAAAAGAACAGTTGCTGTATGCTGATGCTGAAATTATCGACATTGCTCATCCCGACAGGAAAATCGGCTTTAAAGAATTGATTTCGCTGGCGTATGTCGGACAGGTTGGCCTGGGAGCAAGCGGTTTCTATAAAACTCCGGGTGTCAATTTCGACCGCGCGGCAGGCACAGGTAAGCCGTTTCATTATTTCTCTTACGGAATGGCCGTTTCTGAAATTGTGCTCGACACACTCACAGGCAGCCACAAGCTTCTCAGAACAGACATCATCCACGACGCCGGTTCATCACTGAATGAAGGACTTGACATTGGACAGGTAGAAGGTGCCTTTGTGCAGGGAGCCGGCTGGGTTACCACCGAAGAAATAAAGTGGGATAAGCTGGGAAATCAGCTGAACCATTCACCCGATACGTATAAAATTCCAACAATACAGGATATTCCGGCCGATTTCAGAGTTGAGTTACTTCAGGGTCATCCGAATGACAATACCATACGTCGAAGTAAAGCAGTGGGCGAACCGCCTTTCATGCTTGCATTTTCAGTATGGCTTGCCATCAAAGACGCCATTGCCTCGGTGGGAAATTACTGTATTGAACCTGAGTTTGGACTGCCTGCCACCAATGAGCTGATACTGCTCGCTATTGAGAAAATAAGGAAGCAGGCGCCCGTAGTTCAGTAATATGCACTATATTTGTGCAAACTTTTCAAGATGAGGTTAACTGTCATATGACAGGTCGCTGATTGCTTTTTCTTTTAGCTTTACTCATCCTGGAAATATGCCTTGAAGGCATTTCCCGGAATAATTACCAATTATTGATCATAACAACAAAAGAATGGAATACAACACCACCCGCGAGAGGATGCTCATACCTGAATATGGCAGGAATGTACAGAAACTCATACAATACGCTCTTACCATTGAAGACCGCGAAAAAAGAACCAAAGCTGCACGCATGATAGTTGCCATGATGGGTCAGCTTTACAACCCATCGCGCGAAACAGGCGATATCAGGCAAAAACTCTGGGATCATCTGTTTATTATCTCTAACTACCAGCTCGACGTTGATTCGCCCTTTACAAAGCCGGAGCCTAAACCGGCAGATGCAAAACCCTCTAAAACTGCTTACCCTCATAAATTCATCCGTTTCAAACAATACGGAAAGAATATCGAATTCATGATTAAGGAAGCCACCAATTTTGAGGAAGGCGAAGAGAAGCAATATCTGGTGAAAACCATTGCCAATCACCTGAAAAAGATGTACCTCAACTGGAACAGGGAATCGGTAGACGATGCCGTTATTATCGAGCATCTGCGTACCTTGTCTGATGGCAAACTAGTACTTTCTCCGGATGTAAAACTCGAAGCTACCATTGATATTATTGCCCGTGCCAAGAAAAAGAAGTTAGTTACCAACGGTAAAAATCAGAGCAATAACAACAACAATAGCAATTATCACAGAGATAAACCCTTTATCAGAAAAAAACCGAAGACCAATTGATTTTACCCATAATATCAGATGAAATCATTTGAAATCACCGGCGGCCGCCAGCTTAGTGGCGAGATAACTCCTCAGGGCGCAAAGAACGAAGCGTTGCAGGTAATCAGCGCTACGCTGCTTACTGCCGAAAAAGTCACCATCAGCAACATTCCCGACATTCACGATGTCAACCGCCTCATAGAATTACTCGCTGAACTCGGAGTAAAAACCGAACGTCCCGAACCGGGCACATGCACATTCATGGCAGGCGATATCAATATTGAATTTCTCGCATCAAAAAAATACCTTCAGCAAAGTGCAAGTCTTCGGGGCTCGGTTATGTTGCTCGGACCACTGCTGTCACGTTTCGGAAAGGCATTTATGCCAAAGCCGGGCGGCGATAAGATTGGCCGTAGACGCATCGATACACACATTATCGGGTTTCAAAAACTGGGCGCCGAAACAAAATATTCATACGAAAACAACATCTTTGAAATTCATGCCGAAAAAGGTCTGAAGGGCTGCTATATGCTGCTTGACGAAGCTTCGGTAACGGGTACCGCCAACCTGGTCATGGCTGCCGTTTTGGCCGAAGGGCGTACCACTATCTTCAATGCCGCCTGTGAGCCTTATATTGCGCAGCTTTGCGCGATGCTTAACCGCATGGGAGCAAAGATCGGAGGAATCGGCTCCAATCTGCTTACCATTGACGGCGTTGAAAAACTGGGCGGTACTGAACACCGCTTATTGCCCGATATGATTGAAGTGGGCAGTTTTATAGGCCTTGCCGCAATGACCTCATCAGAAATCACTATTAAAAATGTTGCTTACGATCATTTAGGAGTTATTCCCGACGTATTTTCAAAACTGGGAATAAAAATGATACTGCGCAACGACGACATCATTGTTCCTGCACAAGACCATTACGAAATTGAAAACTACATTGATGGCTCAATCATGACCATCTCCGATGCCCCATGGCCCGGATTCACGCCTGACCTTATCAGCGTTGCACTGGTAGTGGCCACTCAGGCGAGAGGCAGTGTGCTTATTCATCAAAAAATGTTTGAAAGCCGTCTGTTTTTCGTTGATAAACTTATTGATATGGGAGCTCAGATAATTCTTTGCGACCCCCACCGTGCTACCGTAATTGGTTTGAACCGGCAGTATCCGCTGCGGGGTATTGCCATGTCATCGCCCGATATCAGAGCCGGAGTGGCATTGCTTATCGCAGCACTTTCGGCCGTCGGCGTGAGTAAAATTTCGAATATTGAACAGATAGACCGCGGGTATCAGAACATAGACGGTCGCTTGCGCCAGCTAGGCGCAGAGATTATCCGGAAATAATAAAATTATTTCATCTGCGCGAAAACGGTATTCAATACCTCATTTAGCTTTTGAATAAGCTGTTCCAGAACCTTGGTATTATTACCCTCCTGAGCCAACCGCTCAATTTTTCGGATATCCTGCTTAAGTTCAAAGATATCCCAAAGATCGATGGATGTTTTCATTTTATGCGCAATCTCTTTAACCTTGATTAACTGCCCGTCTTTGTAGGCAATATTCAGATCGGCAAGGTTTTGAGTATTTACACTGAGAAATAGTGTTTTAAGCTCATTCATCTGACTTTTGTCGCCCCCGACGATGCCGGTAAGCTTTGACACATTGAATTTTTTTTCAGCCATTACAGTTCGTTGTTTTTCATCATTCGATAAATCGTTGACTTGCCAACATCTAATTTTTTTGCAACCTTGAGGACATTATCCTCATATTTGTCAAGGAAATGACGGATAATTCTGCGTGTATATTCGTGGAGTGTAAGCTCCTGCATGTAGAAAAACTGGTTTGTTCCGGAAGCATTGAACCGCACATCTTCAGGGCGAATAAATTCACCGCTTGCGAGCACGCAGGCCAAATCAACAATTGCCTTAAGCTCGCGAACATTACCCGGATAATTGTAATTGAGTATTTTTTCGGCTGCTTCAGGATTGAAAAATTTTGCAGGCACATTGTTAGATTTACAAAACTCATCCAAAAAGTGCTTCGCCAACAGAACAATATCATTCCCGCGATTTCTCAAAGGCGGCACATCAATAGGCAGTCCCAACAGTCTGTAAAACAAATCTTCACGAAACAGGCCTTTGCCAACCATTTCAGCAAGATTCTTATGAGTAGCAACAATCAGGCGAACATCTACTTTAACCACCGTATTGCCTCCTACCCTTACTATCTCTTTCTCCTGCAGAACGCGCAGCAGCTTCGACTGCAGATTCATATCCATATCGCCAATTTCGTCCAGAAAAAGAGTGCCTCGGTCAGCTTCTTCAAACTTCCCGATTTTTCGGGCATTGGCGCCTGTAAATGCGCCCTTTTCATACCCAAACATCTCACTTTCAATAAGCTCACGGGGTATTGCCGACACATTGATTGCAACAAATGGTAATTTACTCCGCAACGAATTATAATGTATTGCCTTTGCGATAAGCTCCTTACCGGTTCCGGTCTCGCCCGTGATGGAAACAGTGATGCCCGTTTGAACAGCCTTCTCCATTAAATTAAATAAATTAACAATCTGGGGGCTGTTGCCGACAATCACCTTATGAAAATCATATTTACGACCTATTTCCTCACGCAGGCTTGAAATTTCTTCTCTTAGTTTAACATTTTCGCGAATGTTAATCAGCAAGTTCCAAAGACGCGTCTTTGTTTCATCATTCTTTATAATGTAATCAGAAGCCCCTTCTTTTAACAGCGTAACCGCAGTAGCAATATCTTCCTGTCCCGAAATTATAATTACCGGAATTTCAGGATTAAATTTTTTAACTGCCTTGATAACGTTAAGTCCCGACATATCGGGAAGGGAGTAGTCAAGAGAAATTACGGAAGGATTCTTATACAGTTTACTTATACATTCTCTTCCCGAAGAACATACCTCTACTTCATAGTCAGGATTTAGCGAAAGGTGGTACTGGAGAATGCGGGCATAAATAGGATCATCTTCAACAACAAAAATCAAGAATTGTTTCATAGTTTATTTTTTTGGGAAACTTTCTCATTTTCGAACAAATATAAGGAGAACTTTTCTAAAATGAAACACATATTTTCTAAATATTAGAAAATATTCGCTCCGAAAATTTTTATTTAATTGATTTTCTGAGCTTTGCACATTTGGTATCAGGTTTGAGATAAAAGGGCATGCTACGACCATTTTACATAAAAATATTTATCGTGGAGTCCGACCGACACTTCTCGCGCGCTATAATCCACTATTTACGGTCATATCCTGACTTTGAATTCTATGTTTTCAGTTCATTGGAAAAATGCATCAGCAATTTCCATGTGAAGCCCGACATAATAATTCTGAGCGACGACCTGGAAGGACTTGACCGCAGTGAAATCCTGTTATTGCTTAAAAATCGCCTTCCACAGGCGGAAGTAATCATGACATCGGCCGGTAAAAAAATCGATCAGATAAGGGATTACATGAAGCAGGGCGCTTTTGATTTCATTATAAAAAACGGAAATAGTCTTTCCTACATAGAAATGGCCATCACGAGTATTATCCGTAACCGGGATATTCCGCAATACTCCTGATTCCCGATTTGAGAAAACTGTGGAATCAATAATCAACTATTGGTTCGGATGGCTCACAGAAATGATTTAGGCAAAAACGGCCTTAAATGTAAATGTGATAAAACAGATTTCGTATATTCGTACAAAATTAAGTGAAACAGGCTATCCAATAAATATCCTTAAATTTTCTTTCTGTGAAAAAAACCAATCTGGGCGAGATGGTTAAAGCCTACCAGCGCCTTTTTGACAACATGCAGCAGGGCTTTGCGCTATTTAAAATAGTGCTTGACGATAAAGGCAAAGCCAACGATTACCTGTATGTTTACCTGAATAACGCTTACGAAGTTATGACAAGCGTGCGTGGCTCCTACCTGCAGGGCAAGACTGCTATGGAGGTGTTTGGCTATGTTGATTTAGAACAGCTTGTCAAATACTGCGATGTTGCGCTGCATGGCCGTCCCATTGAGTACGAACGATTTATTGAGAACTCCCACCGCTATTTTCATTTTGTTGTTTTCTGCCCCGAGCAGGGTTATTTTGCCATTCTGATACGAGATATCACCCGCGAAAAAAAGGCAGAAATAAACCTTCGCAGCAGCGAGGAGAAATTTCGCGAACTCACTGAATCCATAGAAGAAATTTACTGGCTCTGGATGAACGAAAAGCTGTTGTATGTGAGTCCCGCCTACGAAAAAATATGGGGTGCCACACGAACCAGCGTTTATAACAACCCTGACTCTTTTCTCGATTACATCCATCCCGATGACCGCCTCACCATGCTTCCAAAATTCAGAGAACTACCGGTTACAGGACGGTTCAATGAAGAATTCAGAATTGTTAGAAAAGACAAACAGACGCGTTGGATCTGGGCTCAGTACTTCCCCGTATTTAACGAAAAAGGTGTGATGTACCGCTACGCCGGCGTGGCGCAGGATATCACAGCACGCAAAGAAATGGAGTGCGCCCTGGTGCAGGCAAAAGAAAAAGCCGAAGAATCTGACCGGCTCAAATCGGCATTTCTCGCCAATATGTCGCATGAGATACGCACGCCCATGAATGGGATTATAGGCCTGGCACAATTGCTTAACGACGATACGGTCACTTCAGCCGAACGCGCCGAATACATTGAGCTGATTAATAAAAGCGGTAAAGTGCTTCTTAACTTGATTACGGATATTGTTGATGTGGCCAAGATTGAATCGGGACAGGTTGAAGTTGTAATAGATGAATGCAACGTAATTCAATTGCTGAACGATTTGTACATGATGTTCATCAACCAGAAGAACACAGGCAACAAGAAGCATATTGAATTGAAATGCTGGAAACCGGCGTCACGAAAAGACCTGGTTATAAAGACCGACCGGCTGAGGCTGCATCAAATACTTACCAACCTGATAGGAAACGCACTTAAATTCACGGAGCAGGGATTTGTATATTTTGGCGTTGAGGTTATTAAGAAAAAGAGTATTCGATTTTTTGTAAAGGATAGCGGTATTGGAATACCGGAAGATAAATTGCTGGTTATTTTTGACCGTTTCAGTCAGGTAGATTATTCAAACACGCGTAAATACGGCGGAGCAGGACTGGGATTGGCTATTTCAAAAGGGCTGGTAGAACGACTGGGCGGTGAGCTTACAGTGAAATCGGCCTACGGCAAGGGCTCGGAGTTTTCATTTGAACTCCCGGCAGAAATTTCTCATACGGACCATAAGGAAACTGAAAAAAGGTCGAACCGTAAGAAAATATATTCATGGAAAGGCCGCTGCATACTTATAACAGAAGATGACGACATCAACTATAAGGTTCTTGAACTGATGCTTGCAAAAACCGGCGTACGGGTGCTGCGTGCAACCGACGGTCGCGAAGCAGTGCACATCTGCACCAAAAACGACGTAGTTGATTTGGTACTCATGGACCTGCAGTTACCGGAAATGGATGGCTATGAAGCCACCCTCCGCATCAAGAAATCAAAACCCAAACTTCCCATTATTGTGCAGACGGCTCACGCCATGCGCGAAGAAAAAGAAAAAAGCAAAAAAGCCGCTTGCGACGATTTCATTACAAAACCAATCAATGCCGAACAGCTTTACAGAAAAATAGACCGCTATCTGAAAGATTGAAAAACTGACCTACATCAGCAATACAGCGAATTACGTCGGTATCAATGTCCATTTTGTTGTATCTTTGCAATGCATTTTTTAAAATTTGTTTTAACGATTGAAACGCGATGGAAAAAGAGACAAACAAACTACTGGACGAGCTGACGGGAAGTGAATATAAATACGGGTTCAGCAGTGATATTGAAATGGATTTGGCGCCCAAAGGGTTGAATGAAGATATTATCAGGCTGATCAGTTCCCGAAAAGAAGAACCCGAATGGATGCTGGAATGGCGTCTGAGAGCCTATCACCACTGGCTTGAAATGAAAGAGCCCAACTGGGCACATTTATCTCATCCGCCTATCGACTTTCAGGAAATTATATTCTATGCCGCTCCCAAGCATAAAAAGACCATAGGAAGTCTTGATGAAGCCGACCCCGAATTGCTGAAAACATTCGAAAAGCTCGGCATCTCACTCAACGAACAGAAAATGCTCACCGGAGTTGCTGTTGATGCAGTGCTTGACAGCGTTTCTGTGAAAACCACTTATCAAAAAACACTTGAAGATAAAGGCATTATTTTCTGCTCTTTCAGTGAAGCCATCCTGAATCATCCCGAGCTTGTGCGCAAATATATGGGCTCGGTGGTTCCTTTCGGTGATAATTACTTTGCGGCACTTAACTCGGCCGTTTTTACCGATGGTTCCTTCTGCTTTATTCCGAAAGGGGTGCGATGCCCCATTGAGCTATCGACGTATTTCCGCATCAACGCCGCCAATACTGGACAGTTTGAGCGCACGCTCATTATCGCAGAAGAAGGCGCCTACGTGAGTTATATGGAAGGATGCACCGCACCGCAGCGCGACGAAAATCAGTTGCACGCCGCAGTGGTTGAAATTGTTGCGCTTGAAGATGCAGAAGTAAAATACAGTACGGTTCAAAACTGGTTTCCCGGAAACAAAGACGGTACCGGCGGTATCTATAATTTTGTGACTAAACGCGGTATCTGCAAAGGAAATAATTCAAAGATAAGCTGGACACAGGTTGAAACAGGCTCTGCCATTACCTGGAAATACCCGAGCTGCATTCTTAAAGGCGACAACTCGGTCGGGGAATTTTATTCCGTTGCTGTGGTAAACAATTACCAGCAGGCCGACACCGGAACAAAAATGATTCATCTCGGAAAGAACACGAAAAGCACGATTATCTCCAAAGGTATCTCTGCCGGTTTTGGTCAGAACAGCTACCGTGGTCTGGTTCGCGTGATGAAAGGTGCGACGAACGCGCGCAATTACTCTCAGTGCGATTCACTGCTAATGGGCGACCAATGCGGTGCACACACGTATCCTTATATCAACGCCGCGAATAAATCGGGCATCATAGAACATGAAGCCACAACATCAAAAATTTCTGATGAGCAGTTGTTTTATTGCAAGCAGCGCGGTATAAGCATGGAAAGTGCGATTGGGCTTATCGTGAACGGTTATGCCAAAGAGGTACTGAATAAACTTCCGATGGAGTTTGCCGTGGAAGCACAAAAGCTGCTGGCAATAAGTCTGGAAGGCAGTGTAGGCTGATTAAAGCATTCCCAATTCAAGCTTTGCAACAGGCGACATCATGGACGGATCCCAGGGCGGATCGAACGTAAGGTCTATGATTACTTCCGTAATTCCTTCAACAGCCAGCACCGCATCGCGTACCATTCCGGGAATTTCTTCCGCCATAGGGCAATTGGGTGATGTCAGTGTCATTTTAATCGACACGGTTTTATTCTCGGCAATACTGATTTCATAAACCATTCCCAAATCATAAATATTTACGGGAATCTCAGGGTCGTAAACTTCTTTGACCTTATCAATAACTGCCTGTTCGAGCATCATCATTTCGGTATTGTCCATGATTATGGTTGTTGCATTTTTGTTTTAAAAACGATGGCATAGAGTTTCATCTGCTTGATCATTGACATCAGACCGTTGGAGCGGGTCGGCGACAGATGTTCGCGCAATCCTATCTTATCTATAAATTCGAGGTTTGCACCGATAATCTCATCGGGTGTATGTTCTGAAAATACGCGTATCAGCAGGTTTACAATGCCTTTGGTAATAATGGCATCGCTGTCGGCACGAAAATAAACCCGGCCGTTGTCGAGGGAAGCATGCAGCCACACCTGCGACTGGCAGCCTGAAATCAGAAACTGTTCTGTTTTATATTGCTCATCGATAAGCGGCAGCGATTTGCCGAGTTCAATGAGGTAATTGTACTTATCCATCCAGTCTGAAAAGTGTTCAAACTCCTGTAATATCGTATCCTGCGATTGTTGAATGGTCATCTTGATAATGAATAATTGATGTTAAAATAATAATGAAAAAATCATCGTTTATAAAAGTACTCATTTTTTTAATCGCCGGATTTAGCATACAGCCGAAATGATTTAAATTTGTATTTTTACCGTAGCATAACGTTCAAAAAACAAGAGTATTTCTAATGCCTTTTCACGTATATTTTGCCCTGGCTCCTTTCAACCGATGATTTCACCAAATATCATGAACAATGTACATTCTAAAGATTAAAGGAGTTGACAAAATGCCTGACTTCATTCAAATCAGAGATCAGGACTTTACCCTGGTGGCCTATTTCCGTGCCGACAACCCGGCAAAAGGCGCAGACATTATTAAAATTATGAATGCCGTGCAGCTGAGCGCTGTTATCCGGGAACTGCCTTATGGTAAGATTC
This sequence comes from Bacteroidota bacterium, assembly GCA_037133915.1. Taxonomy (NCBI): domain Bacteria; kingdom Pseudomonadati; phylum Bacteroidota; species Bacteroidota bacterium. The sequence goes on along the minus strand of JBAXND010000036.1, from coordinate 3,198 downwards.
GTGAATTATAAAAACGTTGTGATAAGCGGAAAAAAATTATTTTTGAGGTCAGTAAAAACAATTGTATGGCAAATCAGGAATCAAGCGGCAACGTAATACATCTTGAGAAACTCAGCGTTTTTCAGAACAACGTACTTATCCTTACCAACGTAAATTTCACTATCCAGCGCGGAGAGTTCGTATACCTTATTGGTCCTACGGGCAGCGGTAAGAGCAGTCTGCTGAAGATTTTATATGCCGACCTTCCCGTTGTTGACGGAACCGCGATGCTTGCCGGCACCGACCTCAAAACAATCAAAACAAAGCAAATACCCTTTCTGAGACGTAAGCTCGGAATCGTATTTCAGGACTTCCAGCTCCTCACCGACCGCAGCGTGAATGAGAATATTGAATTTGTGATGAAAGCCACCGGCTGGACCGACCGCGAAAAGATTAAACAACGCACCATTGAAGTACTCGATAAGGTTGGATTGGGAACAAAAGGCGCCAAACTGCCGCATCAGCTTTCGGGTGGCGAACAGCAGCGTGTTGCCATTGCCAGAGCATTGGTAAACGACCCTGAAATTATTCTTGCCGATGAACCCACCGGCAACCTCGACCCCAACACTTCCGAAGATATTATTGCGCTGCTGATGAACATCAGTAAAACAGGAACAGCCGTGTTGGCTGCCACTCACGACTATTCATTGTTCCGCCGTTATCCGGCACGTACCGTTCGTATTGAAGATGGTTACTTAGTAGAAAAGGCTGCCCCCGCCGAAACCGCGCATCAGGAGAACAACAGCCCTTTGAGCTGAGCGATGTTGTGACTGTTTGAGAAACCCTTGTTGAGCAGTATCTCTTCGCGCTTAGCGATTTCAATACTATCGAATGGTTTTGCCATCAACTCTTTTACGGCCTTTTTCATTTCTTTGGGGTCGTCGCGTATCACGCAGAGGCTCTCCAATCCGGTCTTTAGTACCATAGGCGTATTAACAAGACAATGCCTTCCGCGAAACAGTGCTGCCAGCAGTTTTAACTTGATGCCTGTTGCCTGAAATGTAGGAAGAATATTTATCTGCGCCTGTGATATCAGTTCATAAATATCTTCAGAGGTAATGCCGGAGCGGAGTTCCGCATTCGGATTGGCGGCAAGCGCATCTTTCAATTCCCGCGATGCTTTGTTGCCCGCAACTATAAAAGGCATCTTCAGGTCGTTAAAAACTTTTGTTGTGAGAAACATCGCCGCCTCATTGTTTTCACCAACATCGAGGCTTCCGTGATAGAGCGCAAACGTTCCTTTTCCCGGACAAACACTTACACCTTCATTAGGATGAAATGCAGAAACCGTGGTAACATTATCATATTTTTTGCTGAAATACTCAGCATCATTTTTTGAAATGGCCGCGATACCGCTTGCATGTGTCAGGGTATGTTCAAAACGGCGCAGCTTTCCTGCCTCATTCTGAAAATAATATTTCTTGAAAAGATCTTTCTCTGTTCTGCCCAGGCTTGTGTAATAATCGTGTTCTATGTTGTGTGTGCGCACAATCATCCGGCGGTCTTTCAACCGTTTATCCGAAAGAAAAAAACATGAATGCAATCCTTCAAAAAGTATCGGATAATTATCCTTCAGCAGATTCTTCAAGAGCTCCGGCGAATTGCGCGTGATGACGATATAAGGCTTCAGACTGAAGAGCTTGGTACGGCTGATATCGCGTTTGTAGTAAAAAACTTCGGCACACAGCTCATTGAGCAATGGCGAAGGTTTGCGGTCGTATTCAAAACAATGCAGATGCACCTTCACACCAGCATCATGGAAACTTTTTAATTTGTAGAACACATCAATGGCTCCCCCGTAGTTCGCCGGAACGGGGATATCAAACGATACCATGTGTATGTGTTTATTTCGCATGACGTAACAGCAGCTCCCTGAGGTTTTCTATTTCATGCTCAAGGCAAAGTTCCTGTGATGCAATTTTAAGATTTTTTTTCCATTCGGCAATCCGTTCGGGGTCGGATAACATGTAAGTTATTTTCTGAGCGATGTGCTGCGGCTCATGATTGTCAATGGTACAGCCTGTTTGATACTTATCAATGATTTTTTTTATTTCTACCAGCGGACTTGCAAGTACGGGCACTCCCGCCTGGATATAGTCGAACACCTTATTGGGTAAGCTGTAGCGATAGTTGATGTTGGTGTCTTTATCAAGCGTAAGACCGATGTCGGCATGCACGGTATATTCAAAAAGCCTGTCGATAGGCTGTTTCGGTATGAAGATAACTTTTCCTTCAAGGTCGGGTTCGGCAGCTCTCTTTTTCAGAATATCAATAACATCGCCGCTGCCCATGATAACAAGCACCGCATTTTCAACAAACTTAATCGCCTCTACCGCTTCTTCGCTGCCCCGATGCACATTGATTCCGGCACCCTGCAGCAGTACAATCTTTTTATCGGTCGGAAGTCCGAGTTCTTCCTTTGTCTTCGTAATTACCAGTTCGCGGTAAGCGGGCATATTGCGCACCACGATAAGGTCTTTGCCATACTCCTGCTTATACAAGGCCGCAATAGAATCGTTCACGGTGATGATTTCTTTCAGCTTAGGGAAGATAAACTTCTCTATGGTTTTCCATGTCTTGCGCACAAAAGGTCTGCCTTCCAGTTCCGGGACACCGGTAAAATACTCATGACTGTCGTACATAAGTGGCTTACGCCGAATCACGCTCACCAGATAATTCGGCAGCAGAGTGTCGAGGTCGTTGGCATAGAGCAGGTCTGTCTTCTTAAACAGAAGGTAGAAGAACAGCCTCAGGTTAAACTCCGCATAGAACAAAAAACCTTTCTCAAAGATAAGCCGCAGGCGGTCTGTTTTATAGATACGCGGCTGAAGCGAAAGGCTGTCGGTCTTGCGTCTTCCTGCCAGCAATACATCAAAGCCGCAGGCAACAAGTTCCTTGCAGGTATTGTCAACGCGACGGTCGGTAACAAGGTCGCTGGTAACAGAAACAACAGCTGTTCTCACGGGTTGAAGATATTTATGCAAAGATGGCAATAATACACCATTTACGCAAAACTTAAAAAAGTCGAGAGTCAAGAGTCAAAAGTCGAAAGTCAAAAGTCGAAAGTCAAAAGTCAAAAGTCGAAAATCAAAAGTCAAAAGTCGAAAGTCGAAAGTCAAAAGTCGAAAGTCAAAAGTCGAAAGTCAAAAGTCGAAAGTC